>CAYTRP010000188.1:0-7027 GCA_964440195.1 uncultured Candidatus Sumerlaeota bacterium | reverse complement strand
CCATGTCGACGGTGACGTCGACGCCCTTGTCGCCGGTCGCCTTGAGAGCCTCCGCGGCCCAGTTCGGATCGCGCGAGTCGAGCGCGAGGCGGAAAATCATGCGCAAGCCCTGGCGCATGTGCGCCGTGTCCTCGACGCCCTCCCGGATCACCTGGCCGGGAACCTCGAGTTGGGCTACGTCCAGCGCGATCAACACAATTACGAGGCGGCGGCCGAGGCCTTTGGGCATGTTGTCTCGATCCTGGAGGAGCGTCGTGGCGATGATTACGAGTGGCGCCGCCAGCTCGCGGATGCGCTGGTTGCGCAGGGTGAAGTCCGGCTGTTGACGACGGGGCCCGGGACGGCTACCCGCGACTTCAACCGGGCCCTCGAGGTGCTGCCTGACTATGCACTCGCTTACTTCAGCATCGGGGAAGCCTATAAGCGCAAGTTCGCCGACTCCAAACAGCTCGACGATCTTCTGCTCGCCGAGCAGAACATGCTCAAGGCGCGCGAGATCGAGCCGTCGAACCCCGAGTTTGCCTTTGGCCTCGGGGTCCTGTACCAGCAGGTGCTTGCGGCGGCGGACAGCGCCAACAGCGCGGAGTACATGCAAAAAGCCGTCAAGCACTATGAGGACTACATCTCGGCTGGTGGCGGACAGGTCGAGACGGTGCGAGGCTGGATTCGCGAGTCCGGTGGCGAGGCTTCCAATTCACCTTCCTGACTTGAGGGCGATCTTTCCCATCGCCCTGCTTGCCATCGGGTTGACGGGGTGCGGCGGACGCGATCCGGCGCCTCCGACACCGCATGGGACGTTGCTGGGCATCGCGTCGGAGTTCCAGCTTCTGGCACCCCGCGACATGTATCGCGACGCCCCCGGGACGGAGTTGACCGGGCAGTCGGTGGCACGGGCGACCCTGGTCCGCCTGGCCAACTACGAGACGCTTTACCCGGGACGCTTCGATCCCGAAGTCGCCGTGCTCAAGGGTCGTGCCTTCGAGTTGATGCTCGATTTGGAGAGCGCGCGACTGGCCTACCTCGAAGCGGCAAGGCATGAGACCGAGTTGCGCGAGGACTGCACGGAGCGTGCGGCGCGGCTCTCGGAATTGCTGGAGGCGGGGCAGCTTCGCCCCTCGGGCGATTCGACCGAGGACCAGGCCGCTCTCCTGCGGCGGCAGGCAGTGTTTCTGCGGCAAAAGGCCGGGGAGATGGGCCCGACACCCCAGCGGGCGCTTGCCCTTGCGGTGGCGGAGCAGGCGCAGGTCCTGCATGCGGAATTTGTGGCTTCGCACCGATGGGTCCTGGCGTCGGGCGATGACCGGGCGGTGGAATACATGGAGCTATTGGTCGAGGCAAACCGTGCTTCCTGGCGTTCGCTGGAGCATGCACTTCGCCTCGCCCGCCTGCATCGTGAACTCGCGGAGGAGGAGATGCGCCTGCAGCCGCCACACACGGCGGGCTTTGACCGGACGCGCGTCCTCCATCACATCGACGAGAGCCTTGGTCTCCTGTCGCGGATCTCCCAGGCGGACGGCAGGCCTGAACGCCTGGTCGCTTCGCGCGAGCTGGACACCATGCTTGCGTTGAGGGAGTTGGTCATTGCGCGTTCGCGCTGAAGTCATTTTGCCTTCGAGACGGGTGTTGGCGAATCATCCGGGGACTGAAACGGCATGAGCCAGGTTGCCATCGGTGTTGCTCGTCATTCGGACTATCTGGATCGCGACGGTCTGCGGCGCGCGATCGAAACCGCCGTCGAGTCGCTTGGCGGGTTTCCCTCGTTCGGCATTCGGGGACGATGCGTCCTCTTGAAGCCAAACCTGGCGCGCGCGATCGATCCTGCCCGCGGCGCCATCACTCATCCGGCTTTTGTCGCCGAGGTGGCCCGGGCGTGCTACGCCCATGGGGCCTCGCATGTGCAGGTGGGCGATTCCCCCGGGATGGGGTCGGCGGCGCGCGTTGCCCGCGCGGTCGGGCTGGACAAGGAGTTGAAGGCCGTCGGCGCCGAGATCATCGAGTTGAAGACCCCCAAGGTCGTGGATCGTGGACTGGACAACGGGCGATTCGAGTCGCTCACGTTTTCGCGGGAGGCATTGGAGGCGCAGGTCCTCATCAATCTGCCAAAGCCCAAGGCGCATTGCCGGATGGTGATGACGTGCGCGGTGGAGAATTTGTACGGGTGCGTGCCGGGTTGCACCAAGGTCCTTCGCCATTTCATGGTGGAGAACAGCCGATACATCTATGCCCGCATGTTGATCGACAATGCGAGGAAGCTCAACGCGCCACTCGCCATCGTCGACGGGGTGGTCGCGATGGAGGGCCAGGGTCCCACCGCGGGAGAACCGCGTGCGTGGGGCTGGGTTCTTGCGGGGCGCGACCCGGTGGCGATCGATCGCGTGGTCGCCGAGGCGTTCGGCTATGATCCCGATGCCATCCCGACGCTGACCGCGGCCTTTCACATGCGGTACGGAACCGTGAGGCCGGACATGATCGCCCTGCATGGGGCCTCCCTTGACCAGATGCGCCTGGCCGACTGGAGGCGTGCCAGAATGCACCCGGTCTCCTTCAATCCGGTTCGGATGATCGGCAGCATTGTCCGCCATCGTTTTTCGCGTCAGGGGCTGAGGGACTGATCCCGCATCAGCCATCGAGGACGATTTCTTCCGTGTCGTCGATGTCGGAGAGGCAGACGCGCACGGATTGGTCCTCGGTGGTCGGAATCTTCTTGCCGATGTAATCGGGCTGGATGGGGTATTCGCGACAGCCCCGATCGACGAGCACCGCGAGCCTGATCCGGCGCGGGCGCCCGAAGTCTATGATCTCGTCCATGGCGGCGCGGATGGTCCTGCCCGTATAGACGACGTCATCGACGATGATGACGTTCGCGTCGGTCACGTCGAATGGAATCTCGGAGTCCCGCACCATGGGCTGGGGGCCGAGCGAGGAGAGATCGTCGCGATAGAGCGTGATGTCGAGGACACCGGAGGCCACGGGCTTGCCATAGGCTTTTTCGAGCATGCCCCGGAGGCGTTCGGCGATGATGACGCCCCTTGTCCGGATTCCAAGCAGCACAATGGAGGAGGCATCGGGGAATTCCCTGGAAATGTGCCGCGCGATGGAGGCAATCCCGGTAGCCATTTCGCCAGCGGTACAGACCCTGACGGAGGAGGAATCAGCCTTCTTCCCGGCCCGCTTTGCGGCGACTTGCCGGGGCGCGGGCTTTCCGGTCACCTTCTTGGCGGCGGAAGGCGTGGCGGGCTTTGCCTTTGTCGCCGCCTTGGCCTTGACTGATTTCGTTGCCTTGACGGTTGCGGCCTTGCTGGACGTGGCCATGGCCCGGGTCACTTTCGTTGAAGTGCGCGATGTGCGATGTCGCGCCGGAACCGCGCACCCTCGAAGCGGATGCCCTCGGCCAGCGCGTAAGCGCGCGAACAGGTAGCTTCCAGCGACGGGCCCCATGCTGTCAATCCCAGCACTCGCCCGCCGGAGGTCACGACCGCTCCATCCGGGTCGAATTTCGTCCCCGCGTGGAACACCATCGCGCTGTCGCCATAGCTTTCACGGAGCCCGTCAACGCGATGCCCAGTCGAAAAATCCCCCGGGTAACCATCGGCGGCCATGACCACCACGACCGCATGATCGGGGCGCAAACCCAGCGGCGAGGCGGGAGCACTGCCGCCGGACGGGAAGACATGCCGCGCCAGGCGACCTTCCGCGCAGGCAAGCAACCCCTCCGCCAAATCGCCCTCCAGCAGCGGCATGAGCACCTGACACTCCGGATCGCCAAAGCGGCAGTTGAATTCCAGCACCCTTGGCCCGTCGGCGGTAATCATCAATCCCGCATACAACACACCGCAAAAGGGAATCCCCCGCCCCGCCAATTCGTGCACCGCCGGGCGCAGCACGCTCCCGAGCGACGCGGCGAGGATTTCCTCCGTCACCACCGGCGCGGGTGCATAAGCGCCCATCCCGCCGGTGTTCGGCCCCAGGTCGCCGTCAAAGGCGCGCTTGTGATCCTGGGAGGGACTGAGCGGCCACACCTCCTCGCCGTCGGTGATCGCGATGAGCGATGCCTCCTCGCCGACGAGAAATTCCTCGACGAGCACGCTGGCGCTCGCCTCGCCGAACTGGTGATCGCGCAAGTGCGCGGCAAGCGTCTGCTCCACATCCTTCCACGTCTCGCAAATCGCCACGCCTTTTCCGGCGGCAAGGCCGTCGGCCTTGATGACAACGGGAAGGCCGAGGGAACGCGCGTAATCCTTTGCCGCGTCATAGTCCGAAAAAACTTCCGCGCGGGCGGTGGGTATCTCCGCCGCGTTCATGATCTCCTTGGCGAATGCCTTGCTCGATTCCAACCGCGCGGCGGCGCGTTGCGGACCGAAAACGCGAATGCCGCGCGCGAGACATTCATCCGCGAGGCCCGCCGCCAGCGGCGCCTCCGGCCCCACGACCACGAGGTCGGTCTTCTTCTCCAAAGCCAGATCAACCCACTGCGATGGTGATCCGAGTTCCATCATGGGGGTTTCCGCATGGTGCGCGATGCCGGGATTGCCGTTGGGACACAGGATCGAATCCACCGACGGGCATTGCGCCAATCGCCATGCCAGCGCGTGTTCGCGCCCGCCGCTTCCCACGAGCAGGATCTTCATGAATCGGAGGACTCCGGTGATGGTGAATGTTCCCACTTCAAGCGCAGCACGAGCGACGACCGCTCGGTGACGTAGGCGCTCACGGCGCGCCGCACGCCCGGAATCCACAACACGCCGCGATCGTCGGCCAACACCGCCA
The DNA here is from genome assembly GCA_964440195.1 of uncultured Candidatus Sumerlaeota bacterium. Lineage (GTDB taxonomy): Bacteria > Sumerlaeota > Sumerlaeia > SLMS01 > JAHLLQ01 > CAYTRP01. The sequence goes on along the minus strand of CAYTRP010000188.1, from coordinate 2,260 downwards.
CGCGCTCACGCAACTCCGCCGGAACGCCCGCTTCCTGCAACGCACCGGCAATGGATTTGGAACCCGCCGCGCCGAGGGAAATCGTCTCTCCCTCATGCGCCGCCCGCAGAACAAGATCGCGCCGGATCGAAAGTGGATCAAAACAGGCTTCGCGTTGATCGTCCTTCACGACGGGTGACCAATCGCCCGGCAACGCCTCGCGGGGCGTCACTTCGATGGCCAGGCTCCCCTGCGTGTCCGGCAACATGACCCGCGACCGCATCGGCGTGGCCCGCTGGCTGGAATTCGCCACGGGCACAACGGCGTGAATGTCGGGCAGCAGCAGAATGGGCGTGGTGGCCTGCGTCATGAATTCGAGGGCCTGTCGTTCGTCCAACAATGAGGAGTACAGCAGCGTGTGTTCGCCATCGACGCGCGCGCGAACCGCTTCATCGTCCCTGAAAACGGACGGCTCGCCGCCACCGGCGAGGACGCGCGCCCCGAGGGACTGGACCAGCGCCAGCGGCGGGGGCAAAGGAAAGCGGCCATCCGCCACGCGCCGCCCGGCAACCCTCAGAGCGATCGCCAACCGCGCGGGCGAAAGTTCCCGAAGCACGGCATTGCGCAGCAAAAGCGCCCCCTCGCGCCGCGCGGCAAGCGCCCGCTCCAAATCCTCCTCCGCGACCGCTTCCAACAAGTCGGACGCTTCTCCGCAAAGTTGCGCCGACCGCGCCAACAGCATCGCCGCCGCCGGTTCCTCCTCCGCCAGCAACGGCATCACGCCCGCGCGCAGACGATTGCGCCGGTGCATCGGCAGATCGTTGGTGGGATCCTCGCGCCACGTCAGGCCCCGCTCGCGCAACGCCGCGCGGATTTCCTCGCGCGTCCATTCCAGCAAGGGCCGCAGCATCCACAAGCCGTCCGCCTCGCTCCACCGCGCCGCGCGAAGCGACCCCAACCCCGTCGGCCCGGAACCGCGCAATGCCATCAACAGGAACGTCTCCGCCACGTCATCCGCCGTATGGCCAAACGCAATGGCGGCGGCGCCGATGCGTTTGGCTTCCGCGCGCAACGCCGTCAACCGCCCCTCGCGCAGGCGTTCTTCCAGGGAGTGCGTCCCCTCGACGGAAGCGGGGAGCCGCAGCGCGGTAAACCCCGCGCCAAGCCGCTCCGCAAGGTCGCGCACGAATGCCACGTCCGCCGCGTCCTCATCGCCCCGTCGGCCATGATTCACATGGGCGAGATGAAGCCGCAGGCTCTTCTCCCCTGCCAGTTCATGCGCCAGAAACACCGAATCGCCACCGCCCGACACGGCAATCAGGACAGTGGAATCGGGAGCGAGTTGTTCGGGAAGCAGCAGTGTGCGAGGCATTGCCAATCACCCTCGGGCGGCAAGTGTCAGACACACCACCGCCCGGGGGGACAAGCCTTTCACTCTTCACCCTTCACCCTTCTCACGTTCCCTCCCGCGAATGGCGTCTCAGTACGTAAAATTCGCGTTGGGATTGGTCGAGCCGAAACTGGCGCCGCCGGAGTCGCCATTGATGGCGGCGGCGTTGGTGCCGTTGACCACAAGGCATTTGTTGTTCGCGGCGATGTCCCAGTTGGCGGTTGTGTTGCCGGAACAGGTGTTGCGGGCGATGATGTTGCCCGTCCCAGTCAGATGAATACCCCGGCCGTTGGTCATGCAGTTGTTGCCTTCGATGCGGTTGTCGATGCCGATGCCGGCAATGCCCGCCACGCCGTTGCCCCGGCAGACATTGTCGCGAACGAGGTTGCCGCTGGAGATCCGTATGCCAGTGCCGGTGTTGTTGCTTGCCGAGCAGTCCGTGACCGTGCAGCCGTTTTCGGCTTGGATGCCGTTGTTGGTGTTGCCGTTTGCCGAGCAGTCCGTGACCGTGGCGCCGAGGTCGATCTGAATGCCGCTGCCGGTGTTGTTGTATGCTGAAGAGTCCGTGACCGTGCCGCCGCGGCCGATCTGGATGCCGGTGCCGGTGTTGTCGCTTGCCGAGCAGCTCGTGACCGTACTGCCCTCGCCCGCCTGGATGCCATTGCCCCCGTTCTGGCGCGTTGAGCAATTCGCGACAACACCATTCGCGAGAACGTTGATGCCACGGCCCCCGTTCGCCTGCGCGACGCAACCCCGCGCCACGGCGTTGGCGTTGGTCTGAATGCCCACCCCCCCGTTCGCCGAGGCAATGATCCCCTCCACGAGCGCGTTGAAGCCGGTCCCGCTCGTGACCAGGTTGATCCCGCCGGACCCCCAGCCACTGATCGTGCC
>CAYTRP010000187.1:0-7080 GCA_964440195.1 uncultured Candidatus Sumerlaeota bacterium | reverse complement strand
GTCCGCCGGCGATTGGGCAAGTATCCGCGATTTGCGCGGCTGCGGGCGCACTTGGCGGAAAACGCCTTTCTGTACACCCTTTCCCTCCGGCTCTTCCCCTTTTCGAACACCACGGTCGCCAGCCTCGCATGCGGTTCCTGCAAGGTTCCCATCGGCCCGTACATGCTTGCGAGCCTGCTGGGGTTCCTCCCCCTGACGATTGTGTTCTCTGTCTTCGGATCAGGCGCGGCAAAGGCGGACCAGACGCAAATTGGCCTGGGAATCGTCTTCCTCCTGCTCGTGATCATCATCCAGCGGCGCCTCGCACCGCTGTTTCAAAGCGACGACGAGCCGGAGGCGAAGGACGGTACGTGATCGAAAAAAGGGGCCCTCCAATGAGAAGGGCCCCGTGCGGCGCGATGCCATTGCGTCCCAGCGCTTGGCGGCTTACTTGGCCATGTAGCTCCGCTTGTGCGTGCTGAGCATGTTGGGCTTGATGTACAATCCTTGCAGGCTGGGTCCAAAATACTTGAGGAACCACTCGGAGTTGGGGATGTCCTCGCGTTCGATCGGAAGCGGGCCTTCAGCCATCATCTGGAACGCCAGGAAGACGCCGTCGAGTTGTTGGTCGAGGTCGCGGTAGACCCCCGTTCCACTAAAGGCGAACGCGCGCAGCCACTCCCTGGGCAACGCGGCGGAGATCCTCTGGAAATCGGCATCGGATGAGATGGAGGGGGCTCCGGATTCCCCGCCAATGCGCCGGAGCGTGTCCTGCATGTCGAGCATCGAGCTGGTCATGAGGATCGCGCGGGGCGAGAATCCCATGGCGGCCTCCCCGGGCACTTCCCCCGCGATGTCCTCCGCGGGCGTCCAGACGGTGGTCCCACGGACATCGGACTCCACCAAGGGGAGCCCGTACTCATCGGAGACAAGCTTGCGGAAGAGGCGGTTGAGCGCGTCGGCCGTCTGCTGGCCATCGGAAAGCCCGATGAACAACACCTGGGGGTTCACCGGGCCGGAATCAAAGGCATCCTCCCCGGTCGCGGCCGCTGCTTCCTTTGGGAGGGGACGCATCCAGAAGGCGTGCTCGCCCTTGATGCGCGCGATGATGTCGTTCTTGACGTCCAACTCGAAGTTGGACTGTGCGGTCAGAAATCCATACTCGATGAACGACTTCGCCTCGGGCGAGAACTCGAGCGCCATCGCAAGCGCGGCGTCCCAGAACTGCTGGAGATCAAGCGTCCAGGCGACGAAGACACTCGTGTCGGCCGGGGCCATCGCGGGTGTCGAGAGCTGCAGTTGGTCGCCCGCCGACAACATCCCCAGCAGGCCCTTGCGTTCCGTCGGGATTCCCATGGCAAAGTCCTCGACCATCCCATAGTCGGTGAGAGACACCGCAAGGGCGGCGGGGCCGACCTCGGCCAGGCCCAGCTTGCCGATCGCGTCCACGGCTTCCGCCGCATTGGGCTGCATGCCCACCAGATCGAGGATGTGCGGAAAATTGACGACCAGATTGGTGTCCCCGATCCCGCCGACCTCCGCCAGGACAGACTGAACCCCGGCGGAGCGGCCAAGGGTTGCGGTCGCGTCGTCCTCCATGGAGGTCAGGATCGCCTTGAGCGGATCGTTGGCGCCTTCGACAAGGAGGAACAGGCCGTCGGTAAACGCGTATTGGATGTCGAAAGGCCGCGTGACTTCGGCCTCGCCGTCGGTGGCGAGGTCGGAAAAGTCCATCGCGCGGGTAAACTTGATGCGATAGATGTCCACGCCGCGAAAGGATTCCATTTCCTTTGTCGCGTCGGTGGGCGCCTTGGCGAGCAACTTGTCCATGTCGGCGCGCACGGCGTCCTGGGCTTCTTCCGGAACTTCCGCCATGATGCCGAAGCTTCCGGCCAGGTTCCCCTGCTCATCGAAGCTTGAGCCGAGGGCGAAGGCCGAAAGATAGCCGTTGAAGTGCGACATCAACTGGGCGGGAGCGATGCCCGTTTCCTCCTCGGCCATGCCGGAAAATTCCTGCCACTGGGTGCCGAGGGTCGTGCGGAGCTTCTCCAACTCGGGGCTGTTCCACGCCTCGTTGTAGCGGCTGGCTTCGAACTTGGCCTTCAACTCCGAGAGGTCCCTGATGGCAAAGACCGCGATGGTGTGCTCCGGCAGTTTTTCCAGCAGATCCGCGGCCGGGGCGGGGGCCGGTGTCATCAGCCCCACGGCCAGTGTCGTTGCGGCAATCGTAAGACGGCTCATTCCAGTTCTTCCTTTCTGATTATTCCGGGCTTAGGTAGCGATATCCACGGTTTTGCGCCTGCTCGGAAAAGGCGAAAGCCTCGCTGCTCCCGATGAAGTGCTGGATCAGCCCCACGGGCAGCGCAAAGCCGATGCCTTCCTGCAGGAATGCCTTGAGGGTGACGAGGCCGACGACTTCGCCCCGCTCGTTGATCAGCGGCCCGCCACTGTTGCCGGGATTCACGGCCGCCGTCGTCTGGATGTACAACACATCATTCACGTTTCGGGCGAGCGAGCTGACGATCCCATCGCTCACCGTGTGCTCGAGCAGCCGCCCACGTCCCAGGAAGGCCCCGGGATTGCCGATGGCATACACCGAATCCCCCACGCGCAGCGAGCCCATGGGGGCAATGGGGAGCGGAATCAACTCCACCCCCTTGTCCCGCACCTCGTCCACGTTCAGGCGCAGGATCGCGATGTCGTACAGGGGGCTGTAGGCCTCCGTCTCGACGTTCTCGAACTGCACGCGTTCCCACTGATCTCCCCTCGGCCTGAACAGGGTGACCGTCTGGTACTTCTGGTTGCCGACGACATGGTGATTGGTGACGACGCGCCCCTCGGGATCCAGCACAAACCCCGAACCCGATCCGCGGGCGTTGCGGATGAGCACGACTCCGCGCTTCGCCTTCTCAACCATCTCCTGCTGGCTCAACATCCCCCCGCCGCGGGTGGCCGAGTCCAGCAGCGCCGTCAGGCCGCTTTCGTCCGAATCGGACACGCGTACCCGCTCCAGCGCCTCCTCCAGCGACTCGTTCTTTTCCACGCTGCGCAAAGGAATGCGAATCACCTCCGGGCCAATGTCCACGAACAAGGCCTCGGGTGTGTCCTTCACCAGCCGGCCGACAAGCTCGCCCCCCCCGGCCAGACCAAGGTAGCGAAACTCGCCGATCGTCATCGGCTCGACCGCGACCGCTGGCGGCGGAGCAAGGTCCTCCTCCACCTGGGCCGTTGCCATGTTGCCGAAGGACGCCGCCGCCACACAGACAGCACAGGCCCAAAGCGCCGCTTGGATCGTTCTTGGCCATTCACTTGGATACATGCCTGCCTCCCCTCAAAGTGCTTACTGATCAACCCCGCTCCCTATTCACGCGGCAAGGCAAACGGCACTGATTCCTCGTCAAAAAGAAAGGTGCCCGGCCTCATCCGGGCCGGGCACCAGTTTCATGTGCGGAAGTTCAACCCTCAGGGAACGACGGTGAAGTTGGTGATGTCGTCGCCAAAGCCAAGAGGGTCGGGGGTCGCCCCGGGAGTACCCGCCACCCGGTTCGGTCCAAACGAAACAATCTGGAAGCTGCTCGGATTGAAGAACTGGCCAGCGTAGGGATAGCCGACCGGTTGCCGGACACCATAGTCCGACGGCGGGCCGTCGTACTCGGCGGCGCGAACATAGTAGTAGGGGGACTGGAACGGATCCATGAAGCTCAGGAGGCCTGCATTGATGCCCGCGTTCAGCGGATCGTCGGCGAGGGTTCCATCGCGGCGGCCCAGGCGGTTCACCGGCCAGTCGAGATAAGGTCCCTGCCAGGTTGGAGCGAGGGGGGCCAGTGGATCGAGCGTGTAGGAAGCTTGAAGGGTGACCTGCAGGAAGCCTGAACCATGCGGATCCGCGGGGCTTTCAGGAACCAGGACGGCTCCCGGAGGAGGAGGCGTCACGGTCCCCGTGAACGAGAGGGGAAAGTGTCCCGTATCGATCTGGTAGCGGTTGATCGCCACTTCCATCGTGCGGATTTCGGCCTTCGTCAGGGCGATCTTCGAGCGGCGCACCTGGTTGATGTACGAACCCGCGGCGATCGTTGCCAACAGGCTGATGATGACGATCACCACCAGCAGCTCGATCAGGGTAATGCCCCGCAGTGTCTGTGTCTTCATTGCGGCCTCGGTGCGCCTTCCGTCGAAATTCGATCTCGGTCCCGCGGACTTCTGGGTGCCACCACTCGCGTCGATCGACTATCAATTGGGAGCTTGCGGGAGCGAGGTGCCGAACGTGTAGTAGATGTCGTCGAGGGCGCGCGCTTCGTTGGAGGTGTCCGAGGCGCCGTCGCCGCCGAAGGAAACGATGGCAAAGCGGTCAAAGCGATTGCGATACGGCACCGTGACGGGATCGGAGGCATCGTCGTAGATCGTGATCCGCAGGTTGTCCACGGAGAAGTAGCCGGTGGTCGCGTCGTCGTCCGTCGGATCCCAATCGTCAAGCTCGTCCTCGAAGTCGGTGTTGCCGGTGGGACCGTAGGGCGTGTAGAAGCGGTAGGGGCGTCCCCAGGGATCCAGGACGATGTCGCGCGAGATCTCCGCCTGCGTGATGATCGCATTCTGGTTCACGTCGGCGGTGACGCGCTGGGGGTTGAGGAAAGGCCCGGACCAATTGTCGATCATCGACTGGACCCGGGGGTCGACGTTGGTGCCGCCGAGGCGGAGTTGGTCGGCATCCAATTCCTGGGACGTGACGGGGATCGCGATGTCGATGACGCGCTTCGTGAACAAATCCGGATCGTTCTCGAAGTCGTCGCGCACGTTATCGTCCTCCTCGTCGTCCGGGATGTTGTCCAGGATGTGGATGGGGACGTAGAAGCCATAGTAGGCCGCCACGGCCTGCTGGGCGTCGGCGATCTGGCGCACTTCGAACTGGGCCACGGCGCGGCGCGCGCGCTCGGTCTGGGAGACGTAGACCGGAACGGCCAGCGTCGCCAGCAGGGAGATGATTGCCAGGACCACGAGAAGCTCCGTCAGCGTGACTGCCCGACGGCCGTTGCGAGTGCGAAGAGATACCATGTTCGTTCTTTTCCTCCGAATGTCGCCGGGCCGCCTTCGATCAACGGCTCCGGGCAAAGTCTGGGATTTCCATCCCCGGGGTGTCAACTCGCCTTGCGGTTTTTCTCCTATGGCTGCACGCGGCTTGCACCGCGACCAAACACGTAAACGATGTCGTCCCCCGTCCCGAACGGCGTCCCGGGACCATTCCCGGGCACCCCGTTGGGACCCATGCTGACGATGGCAAACCGGTCCGTCACCGAATCCAGGTTCACATACGCCTGGGCATTGCTCGAATTCAGGGGAAACGTCCAGGCTGTCACCGTCCCCATGGCAGACGAGAAATTCGGGTCGATATCCGGGATGACGCCGATCGGCGTGAAGAACAGATAGTTGTTCCCCCAGGGATCGTCCGGAACTCCGTCGGGGCCGGGCTCACCCGAGGGCGGGGAGGGAATCCCCCCATCGTAGAAATTATTGTCGGTCTGCCAATTGATGTAAGGGCCGTTCCACTTGAGCGAGTCGTTCGTGTCCGCAAGGCGGGTCAGAAGCGCCAAGGTCTCCGACGGCGTGGTCAATTGGCCGTTGCGCGTCGGGCTGATGAGGGGCACGGAATCCAGGTTCGAATGAACGAACAGGCGGTCGGCCGCCGGAAAATACGGCACTGCCGGCAGGGTGTAGTCCAGAATCCCATCAATGGTGTCGTTCGCGGGATTCGCACGATCAAACCCGATGCCATCGCCGCCGACGGTGTCGTTCAGCATGAACAACCGGACGTAGTATCCGGTGTCCGACTCGACGCGCATCTGGGCGTCGGCCAGCGCCTGCACCTCGCGCTTGGCGCGCGCGATGCGCGCTTCCTCGACGCGGGATTGGATGATGGGGATGGCGATCAAGGCGAGAACCGTCAGAATCACCACCACAACCAACGCTTCCACCATCGTGAACGCGCGGCGCTTGAAGGATCGATGGCCCATCGCTAGTCTTCCTGTCAGGATCATGGCTTCCTCGTTCGTGGCTCACTCAAAACCGGAACTCGACATCGTCGCCGGTTCCCAGCAGACCTGCTTCGCGGTACAGGTTGATCGCGGCCAAGAGACCGTTGTCGCCCGGGCGACCGTCGGGACCCATCGAATAAATGACCGAGGAACGGTAACTAAAGTTCTGGCCGGCCGCCGGCGGGTTGGGAATCGTCGCGCCCCTGGAGAGGTCCGCACGGCCCCGGCCGAAGAAAAAGTACGGGTTTCCCCACGGATCCGTGGGGTAGCGATCCGCTTGCGCGGGCGTGATCGAGCCATCCAGATACGAATCCGACAGCGCCCCCCCAAAACCGTTGAAATTCGTGGCCAAAATCGGACCGCCGGTCCCGTCGAGGAAATCCTCGGAGACAAAAAGCGGCAGGATCCGGTTGTCAAACGTGTTGTCCGTCGTCATCACCGTGTAGCGCTTGAAGGCGACATACGGGCCCTTCCACAGGCTGGCAACGCGTTGGCGCGAAGTGGGGACCTCGGGGGTCTCCAAGGCGGCATTCCACTGCGCGACCGGTGCCTGGAGGGACGGATTGCTGTCCGTCGTGTCCACGGTCGAGGGGTTGTCGAGATCCTGCAGTCTCGGCTGGATGTTCGCGTCCGCCTCGGCCATCAGCACGCCCTTGGCAAGGGTGTCGATTTCCGAATGCGCGGCGGAGACCTTGGCCGTGTCGAGTCGCGAGCGGAACGTTGGCAGGATGATCAGCGCGATCAGGGCGATCACCGTTGCCACCATCGTCATCTCGACGGCGGTAAAGCCTCGGCGCGGCCGGGCAAAATATGTCGAAGCACGAAGCGTCACGCGACGTCTCCCTTGTCAGAACGTGAATACAATGTCATCCGAGCCCGGATCGGTGATGCCGATCTTGACGCCTCCCGGAGTTCCATCGTCCGTCGCCAGTTGACCAGTCGGCGGATTGCCGGTCCCGGTTGTCCACGCCCCCGCCAAGGCGGCACCTTCGGTGCCGAGAAGCCGCGAAACATCATAAACGAGCGTGGCCGAGGTGTCGTTCTGGTTGCCCGTGTAGAGGCGAAGATCCTGGGC
>CAYTRP010000186.1:0-7097 GCA_964440195.1 uncultured Candidatus Sumerlaeota bacterium | reverse complement strand
CATGGATCAGCCGACGCCGACGCCCACGCCCCGGCCCACTCCGACGCCAACTCCCCGGCCATCGGCCACGCCCACACCGGCACCGACGGCAACTCCGACCCCCACCGCAACGCCGATCGCGACGGCCACGGCGACACCCAAGGCCACCGCGACTCCACGCCCGACGCCGGCACCGGCACCGGTGCCCAAGGCCACCCCGCGTCCGTCCATGTCCCCCGAGGAGATGGCGCGCCTGCGCGAGCAACGCAACATCGCCTCGCCGCGAACACCGACGACCCCGACCGGCACACGGCAACCCTCCAATGCCGCCGTGGGGGGCAAGCCGAGCGGCACGGGAACCGCCGTGGGGGGGATGGTTGGAGGCAAGGGACATACGGTGGGCTCGAACACGCTGGCGGGAAGCGACCTCCCCTCGACGTATGTCAGCGCGGCGCTGCGCCACGTGGGGCGCTTCTTCCAGGTGCCGCCAGAGCAGCGCGGCGAGCAGACGTGTGTCATGCGCTTTACGATTCTTCGCTCGGGTGAAATAACCAATATCAGTGTGACAAAGTCCTCCGGCGACCCGGAGCGCGACCGCCTCGCCAAGAAGGCCCTTGAGGACGCGAAGCGCTTCTCCCCGCTGCCCGACAGCTTCCGCCGCGACAGCTTCACGGGCGAGATCACCTTCGCCTTCAAGCAGTAGGAGCGCGCCCATGCCACGTTCCGCGCGGATCGACTCGACACAGAACGCGCGCGTGGTCCAATGGCGCGCGTTGTCGTCCGTTCAGGGGCGCGCGGAGCAGGGGCTGTTCCTCGCCGAGGGCCCGCACCTCGTGGAGGAGGCGCTGCGGGGCTCGCTGTGCCCGCCGCGCGCGGTGCTCGTGTCGGACGACCACGATGGCGCCATGCCATCGATTCCACGCGGCATCGAAGTTGTAACGTTGGCTTCAAGAGTGTTCGCCGCTGTCTGCGACGCGAAGACACCCCAGGGGATTGCCGCGATCTGCGCGCTCCCCGCGGAGGGGCCCGCGACTGGTCCCGGGCGTTGGCTCGTCGCCGAGGAAGTGCAGGACCCCGGCCATGCGGGCACGCTGGTGCGCATCTGCCATGCGGCGGGTTGGTCGGGTGTCGTGCTGGGTCCGTCGAGCGCGGATCCGTTCGGGCCAAAGGCTGTCCGCGCGAGCCAGGGGTCCGTGTTCCACGCGCCCGTCATGCGCGGAGCGGTGGGGGAGTGGGTGGAGAAGCTGCGCGCGCACGGTTGCCGGATCGTGGCGGGCGTCGTCGCCGGCGGTAGTGACTACCGCACGCTTCTCCCGGAGACTCCGGCGAACCTGGCGCTGTTGGTGGGAAGCGAGGCGCGCGGGTTGTCGCCGGAGGTGATCGACAATGCCGATGCACGCGTGACGATTCCGCTGCCCGGCGGGGCCGAATCGCTCAGCCTGCCGGTGGCGGCGGGAATCCTCGTGTTTGCGTGCGGCGGGCGCTGACGCAATCAGACGCGGGTGGCGCGGGTCCACGGGGCGTAGAGTTCCGCGCGGCGCTGGGCGCTGCGGTCGCGCACCAGGTGAAAGCGGATCGTATCGCCCGAGATCTCATAGCGGTACTGGCCGGGGACGCCGGGGGCCACGTCGAGGCCGGGGTCGTTGGTGAACACGACGATGTTGCGGTTGTTGATCGTGTACGTTCCCCAGATGTCGCGGGAGAAATCGCCGTTCATGTCGATTTCATAGGTTCCGTGGTTGGACATGGTGAGACGGATGGCGGGGCGCCCCTCGCGGGCCTCCTTGAACCAGATGCCATCGATGGGATGGGGATCGGGGGGCATGTATGTGAAGTCGCGGCGCCCGCATCCAACGATAACAATGAGGGCGGCGGCGGCGAGCATCACGCCGGCAAAGGATAGCACACGGGTCATCTTCATGAGTCTGCGACTCCCGGTATTGTGGGCCATACAGGCATGATCAGCGCCATGATCCAACCGGGCCCGCGAGCGGGGTGCAAGCGGGGAATGGGTGTGGCGGGGCGCTGAATCGACTGCGGGGCACCTCAGGCCAACACGCCTTCGCTCTGCTCGTCGGCGTGGTAGCTGGAGCGGACCATGGGGCCCGCCTCCACGTGGCCGAGGCCCATGGCCTCGCCTTCGGCCTTGAGTTGGGCGAATTCGTCGGGGTGGACGAAGCGTTCGATGGGGAGGTATTTGGGCGAGGGCTGCAGATACTGGCCGATGGTGAAGATGTCGCATTGGATGGCGACAAGGTCGCGCATGATCTCGCGCACTTCGTCGAGGGTCTCGCCGAGGCCCATCATGATGCCGGTCTTGGTCTTGAGGCCGGCGTCCTTGGCCCATTCGAGGACCTGGAGCGAGCGGGCGTAGACGGCTTGCGGACGGACGCGGCCGTAAAGGCGCGGCACCGTCTCGAGGTTGTGGTTGAGGATCTCGGGGCGCGCGGCAAAGACGGAGTCGAGGCTCTCCCTGCGGCCGAGGAAGTCGGGGATGAGCACCTCGACGCGGCAGCCGGGGACCTTCCAGCGCACCTGACGGATCGTCTCGGCGAAGATCGCCGAGCCACCGTCGAGGAGTTCGTCGCGGTTCACGGACGTGATGACTGCGTGACGCAGCTTCATGGCGCGAACGGATTCGGCAACGCGGCGGGGTTCGTCGAGATCAAGGTCGGCGGGGCGACCGGTCTTGATGGCGCAAAAGCCGCACGAGCGCGTACAGGTGTCGCCCAGGATCATGAACGTGGCGGTGCCGCGCGACCAACACTCGCCCAGATTGGGGCATTGGGCTTCCTCGCACACGGTGTTGAGGGCCTTGTCGTCGACGAGGCTGCGGATGCGCGAGTACCCCGAGCCGCCGCCGATCTTGCCGCGAATCCACGGGGGAAGCCGCCGGCCCAACCCGGCGAGCTGGGCGGGCGTCATGCTCCCCGGATGATACCCGCCCGATTCGGCAGGCGGGGGAGGGGTGGAGGCGGGCGGGGTGTCGACGGTGACGGGCATGCGGAGGTCCTTGGGCAAGCGGTCCGGCGGGAACGGTCTGGATCAAACCCCGTGCCGCCCGGGCCTGACAAGCGAAAGGCGGGGGAGGGTGGGTGAGGAGACCGGAGAGTTGGCTCAGGGAGCAACCCCGAGTGACTTGATCAGGAGATCCTCATGGGGGACCTCTTCGCCGTGGGCCTCAATGCTTTCGATGAAGGCCTCAATGGCCTCGCGCATGTTGTCGACCGCTTCGTCGAGAGTGTCGCCTTCCGAATGGCAACCCCTCAGGGCGGGGCACGAGGCATGATAACCCCCATCGGGTTGGCGGTTCAGGATGATGGTATAGTGGCGGGTGGTCATGAGCATCTGCCTCCGGAACGAGGGATAGGTGCGGAAGGCACGAATCGCAAGGGGGAAGGGGGCAGTCCCGAGTGTCTGAGGAGCGGGATTGCCGGTCCGCACAGCCGAGGGCGGCTGTGCCACATGGGATGGTGGGGGATTGCAAAGGGTGGTTGGTTGAAAGGGCGGATTGTAAGATGCAAGTCCTCGAGTGAACGAGCAAATGTTTCCCAAAAGCAATGTGGCACAGCCGCCCTCGGCTGTGCAGGGGGCATGCCGGGCGAAAAATCACCTGCTCGACCAGATTCTCCGAAGGCTTGGGCTTGCGCTTTGGGAATATCGGACCAGTCTGACCATCATTATCAGAGGAGATCACAAACCATGAAGAGATCAACGTACGCGTGGATGACCGCCGTGGCGCTGCTGGTGGCCGGGAGTGCGCCGGGGGCCGTTGTTGTTACGAACGAAGCCGGAGAGCCTGTGGAGGGAACGCACGTTCTTGCCCTGATGACCGGGAGGATGAACTCCCACCGCAGCCTGATCGCGAACGAAAAGGGAGTCGTCGATACCGCCCAACTGCTCGTTCATCCGAAGGATGGGGCAAAGGTTCAACTGATCGCGACGGCACCGGGCTATACCTGGACGACCTCCGATGCCGCCGACATCAAGAGCGTGGCGGACCTTGACATGACACTGGTGCTGACCAAGGGGCGCGAGGTGACCGTGCGCCTGGTTGCCCCGGAGGACCGGCCGCTGCCGCCGGACGTGACCCCGTTCCTCTTCAACCAGAAGACGTTGGGGCCCATCTGGTGGACGATTTCCAGCGAGCACTCGTCGAAGAGCCCAAAGAAAAGCTCCATCCTTAGCATGGTGGCCAAGGCGATGGAAAAGAAGGTGTCCTCCTCCACGCACCTGACGTCGCTTTCACCAGCGGAGAGCCTCGGCGATGGATTGTTCCGCTTCCGCGTGCCGGAGGACGGGAGCGAGGACAAGCTCTACATCGGATTGCATGATGCCGATTACCTTGTTGGATGGTTTTCTGAAATCTCATCCACTGCTGACAAGTCTGAAACGACACTGACACTCCCAAAACCGGCCTCGGCGCTGGTGCGCGTGGAGAATCCCGACGGGGCTGATTCCGGCCCGCTGTCGGTCGAGATCTCCGGCTCAATCTTTCTTCCGGGCGGGGAGAGTGGCATCGGCTACTCGGTGTACACGGAGACCCTCGAGAACGCAAAGGCGCACGAGGTGCTGGTCGAGAACCTCTCGCCGACGGGCAAGTTCTCGTCCTCGGTGTATGCAGGCACGCCCACAACGCGGTGGAACATGCCACCCGAGGAGGCGTTCACGGACCAGAAGCAACTGGAACTGACCGCAGGGGAGACCACGGAGGTCACGTCGGTTTACAAGCGCTTTGACCCCGAGTCTCTGCGCGGCGATGCCGAGGCCCTCGTGACGATCCACAAGACCGACGGCACGCCGGCGGCGGAGACGCCGTGGAACCTCGTCGTGCGCACGCCGACGATGATGCGTCCGGTGACGATCGAATCGGGAAAGACGGACGCGAGTGGCCTCGCCCACCTCACGCGACTCAAGGCCGGCGAAGACGCGCCGATGTACGTGCTGCAAAACGAGGGCGGTGAGACCATCGGGCGCGTCCAACTCAAGGAAGCCAAGTCAGAACTGACATTCAACCTGCCGCCTGTCCCTGGCGACATGGCGCCCGACGTCGTGCTCGTCAGCATGACCACGGGCGAGAACGTGAAGCTCTCCGACTACCGCGGCCAGGTGGTGTTCCTCGACTTCTGGGCGACGTGGTGCGGGCCCTGCCAGGAACCCATGCAACACAACAGCGACATCCTCAAGAAGCGCGCCGCGGATTGGGCGGGCAAGGCGGCCATCCTCGCCATCAGTTGCGACGACGAGATCGACACGCTCAAGCAACACGTCGCAAAGAAGGAGTGGGGAAACGTGACGCACCTGTGGTGCCAGGAGGGTGGAACCGGCTGGCAGGCCACCGCCATGCGGACCTATGGCATCGGCGGCGTGCCGACCGCCTTTCTGGTCGATACAGAAGGTAAAATCCTGTGGCGCGGACATCCGAGCAATTTCAATCTGGAGCAACGCATCGACGCGATGATCGGGAAGGCGGGACAGCGGGTTTCGATGAAGAGGTAAAAGCCGGGACTCCGTTCACTGTGGACGCTCCAGCCACCCTTGGCCCAAGCCAATCACTACCCGGAGCGCCGGAAGCAAGCTTCCGGCGCAAACAGCGGCAGCAAGCTGCACGCACTCCAAAGTGACCCCCCGCATTTTTTCACTCTTCACCCTTCCTTTCTCGCGTTGCAACCCTTCGCCGCCTGCTCCAATCTCTTTCCACGCCCGCACCGCAAGCGTTGAGAGGGCATCATGAGCGACGCTTCCCAATCGTCCGACACCTCAGCGAAGGACCAACCGCGTCCGTCGTTGTCGGCGAACGACTTCATCCTGCTCGCTGTCCTGCTCCTCGTCGCGGCACTGATCACGCTGTGCGGCGGCGGGATGCTGGTCGGAGGGCTTCTCCTTTTCGTGACGATCATTTCCATGATGACGATCCACGCCGTCATGGAGGAACGCGGCCCCAACGATCCAGCGGTCCGGCGCGCGAGACGATCCCTGTTCCTGATGGGCGCTTGCCTGTTGCCCGTGACGCTCGCCTGGCTTTTTGGATTTCACCCGGCGATTGCGGTCGTGTTGATGTTTGTCGCCGGTCTTGTAGCAATCTGGAACTTGCGTTCCTCACCGGCGCGGTTCACGCTGCGCACATTCCTGCGCGGCGCGAACGAGAAGGAACCCGGCTACCTTGACTTGCAAGGCAACCGTGCCTTTCTGCTCTTTCTCGTCGCTCTTGCTTTTTTGATGTTTGGCGATTCCCTTTCATGGAAAGGAAACCACGCCCCATCGGAACGCGAGCGGCTGGCCGCTCTTTCCGCCGCCGCGAACGAGCTTCTGGAAACCGTCACCCAACTCACCGTGGACACCTACGCGGACGGTACTACCGAAAAGAAGATGGAGTTTCTCGACAATTGGGCGAAACCGCAGGACGACGCGGAATCGCCGAATGCGCGCGTTTTTTTCCTCTCGCGCATTCTGCAAGTGGAAGACGACCCCGCCCGGCAAACGCGCATCGTGAACCTGCTGAACGCCGACACCGATCTGCAACTCGCGCCGCCCCCATCCGCTGGCTACACCGAAGCCCAGCGCCAGGAAATCCTGCGGGGCACGGAGGAGTGGATCGCGCGGCAATAACTTCCGGAACCTCCCTTTTCTTCATCCTTCATCCTCGCGTTTCCCCGACCCGGAACATCTTCACTTCCAGCTCGCCGATCACCCGGAAATGCCTCGCGTTCGCCGTGCAGAGCGGTTCGCCCAGTTCCACCGCCGTCGCCGAACTGAAGCAGGTAGCCGTTGTTGTCATAAATCGCGAAGGCGCCGCACCTGTTCCGCCGGATCGGCAAGGTCCTCGCGGTCGGCCCACATGCCAAAGGCGGGGTGATCGCGCACGGCCATGCGTGGTTCATCCACCGCCAATGGCGTGATCCGCGCGATGTCCTTTCCCCGGCGGGAAAGGGTTACTTCCTGTCCGCCGTCGATGGCTTTCAACAGCTTCCCCGGCCTGCGTCTCAGTTCCAGAAATGTCATCTTCATGGCGCGGTTCCTCCGTTCAAAGTGAACACTTGGGGGGTGTATTTTGTGGCCTTTGCCCGTCAACCGCAATCCCGCCTCTCGCGTCATGCCAACCACCCCTTTGGACTGCG
>CAYTRP010000185.1:5969-7112 GCA_964440195.1 uncultured Candidatus Sumerlaeota bacterium | reverse complement strand
ATATGCAGGAAGCAGGCGCGACGGCGGACCTCGAAGTCGCCTACACGCTGGCCGACGGCGTGGAGTACATCCGCGCCGGGTTGGATGCGGGCCTGGAGATCGACGATTTCGTCCCGAGGTTCTCCTTCTTCTGGGCGATCGGAATGAACTACTTCATGGAAGTCGCGAAGATGAGGGCCGCGCGCGTCTTGTGGGCCAAGCTGGTGAAGCCCTTCAAGCCAAGGAGCCCGAAGTCCATGACCCTTCGCACGCACAGCCAGACGAGTGGCTGGTCGCTGACGGAGCAGGATCCCTTCAACAACGTCACGCGAACGTGCATCGAGGCCATGGGGGCAACGCTGGGTCACACGCAGTCGCTCCACACGAACGCATTGGACGAGGCGATCGCCCTCCCGACGGATTTCTCCGCACGCATCGCCCGCAACACGCAACTGCTGCTCCAGGACGAGACCAATATCTGCCGCGTGGTGGACCCCTGGGGGGGGTCCTACTACGTCGAGTACCTGACAGACCGGTTGATGAAGCGGGCCTGGTCGTTGATCAACGAAGTCGAGGAATTGTGTGGGATGGCAAAAGCCATCGAGACCGGGATCCCCAAGATGCGCATCGAGGAAGCCGCCGCCCGCACCCAGGCGCGCATCGATGCCGGCAAGGAGATCATCATCGGCCTGAACCGCTACCGGCTCGCGAAGGAAGACCCGCTCGACATCCTGGACATCGACAACCAGGCCGTGCGTGAAGCGCAGCTCCAGCGCCTCGCGCGGTTGCGCGCGCAACGCGATGAGGTCGCGGTGAAAGCCTGCCTTGATGTCGTCACGAAGGTTGCCGAGACCGGTGAGGGAAACCTGCTCGAAGTGGCCGTCGAGGCCGTGAGGCGGCGTGCAACGCTCGGCGAGATCAGCAGCGCGATGGAAAAAGTGTTTGGGCGCTATCAGCCCAAGATTCACCAGATCACAGGCGTGTACAAGCATGAGGCATCTAGCATGGGAGCCGTGACCGAGGGGATCGGGTTGACCACCCGCTTTCTGGAACTCGAGGGGCGACGCCCGAGAATCCTCGTCGCCAAGCTGGGACAGGACGGCCACGACCGTGGCGCCAAGGTCATCGCCACCGCCTTTGCGGACATGGGATTCGACGTCGATG
>CAYTRP010000185.1:2231-5959 GCA_964440195.1 uncultured Candidatus Sumerlaeota bacterium | reverse complement strand
TTGGCCCCCTGTTCCAGACACCGGAGGAGGTCGCACGCCAGGCCGTCGAAAACGACGTCCATGTGGTGGGCGTGTCATCGCTGGCGGCGGGGCACAAGTCCCTCGTGCCCGAGCTTGCCACGGAGTTGAGGAAACTGAATCGCGAGGACATTCTGATCGTCTGCGGCGGCGTGATCCCGGCACAGGATTACGAGTTCCTCTATGAGAATGGGGCGTCGGCCATCTTTGGCCCCGGCACGGTGATTCCCGAGGCAGCCAAGAAGATCATGTCCCTGCTCTTTTCACAAATCGAGGAGGCCGAAGCCTGAGCGGCTTTCATCATGACGGACGAAAAAGCCCGTGAATCGGCTCTCAGGGTGGTGGCAGGCGTGGAGAACGTCTCCGCGGGACCCCGCCGCGTTCCTCCCAAGCGCCGCAGCCTGACGACCGATGAGTATGTCGCGGGAATCGAGAAGTGCGACCGCGTCGTCCTCGCACGGGCCTTGTCGTTGATGGAGAACATCAACGAGGGGAACCGGCGCCAGGCACGCGAACTCCTCTCCCGCTTGATGCCTCGCACCGGCGGCTCGATGCGGATTGGCATCAGCGGAGTCCCCGGTTCGGGCAAGAGCACGCTTGTCGAGTCGCTGGGAATGCGGCTGATCGAGGTGGGACACCGGGTTGCCGTCCTGGCGATCGATCCCTCCAGCGAGGTAACGGGCGGCAGCATCCTCGGCGACAAGACGCGCATGGAGAAGCTCTCGCAGCACCCGCGCGCGTTCGTTCGGCCCACGGCGGGCGCGGGATGGCACGGCGGAGTCGCACGCTCGACGCGCGAGTCCATTCTTGTCTGCGAGGCGGCGGGATTCGACGTCGTGCTCGTGGAGACCATCGGGGTGGGGCAAAGCGAGACCATGGTCGCGTCGATGGTGGACTTCTTCCTGCTGCTGATGCTCGCGGGGGCCGGGGACGAGTTGCAGGGCATCAAGCGGGGCATGCTTGAACTCGCGGACCTCGTCGCGATCAACAAGGCCGACGGCGAGAACATTCCCGCCGCACGGCTCGCGCGAGCCCAACTGGCCGGGGCTCTGCGTCTGCTGCGGGCACCCGATGGCGACTGGAATCCGGAGGTCGTCACATGTTCCGCGATCACGGGTGATGGGCTGGAAAAGCTCCAGGAGACCATCGTTCGGCACAATCAGTGGATGCGGGAGACGGCACAACTCGAAGCCAAGCGCGGCGCGCAGGCGGCCTTTTGGCTGGACCAGACCATCGAGACGATCCTGTCCGAAAGGTTCCGTCGACATCCCGCGGTTGCCGCCCAGTTCGCGGAAGCGCGCAAGCGCGTGATGGAAGGACTGGAATCCCCGTTCACCACGGCGGAGTCCCTTGTGGATCTTGCGTTGGATCAGAAGTAAACCCAGGGAACAAAGGAGAGGGAAATGGCATCGGCCAAGGCAGTCAATCACATCGGCATCGCGGTCTCCTCGATCGCCGACAACCGCGATTTCTACGAGAACATTCTCGGCGCCGAGTTCATGGGGATCGAGGACGTGCCCGACCAGAAGGTCCGGGTGGGGTTCTTCAAGATCGGTGATGTCAAACTGGAACTGCTGGAACCGACGGATCCGGAAAGCACCGTGGCAAAGTTCATCGAAAAGCGTGGTGAGGGCTTGCACCACGTCGCCTACACGGTCGACGATATCGCCCAAAGAATTTCGGAATTCAAGGCGAAGGGCGTGCGGATGATCGACGAGAAACCGCGGGCGGGGGCTCACAAGATGCAGATCGCGTTCCTGCACCCCAAGAGTTCCCACAGCGTCCTGACGGAGTTGTGCGAGCCCCAGAAAGGCCATTGATCCTTTTTTTGTCCCGCTGGACTGCGTGGTATCAAGCGTCGGCGCATCGCACCACTAGACGGAGTAGACACCCATGGCGGAAACAAAGGTCGGCACACACAACCTGACGAACCAGGAGAAGCTGGAAGAGCTGCGCAAACGCAAGGCACGGCACCGCCTTGGTGGTGGCGAAGAGAAGCTGGAGAAGCAGAGGCAGCAGGGCAAGTTGACGGCGCGCGAACGCGTCGCGGCCCTATCCGACCCCGGCAGCTTCGAGGAGATGTTCCTTTTCGCACGGCATCGGTCGACGCACTTCGGCGCCATCGACAAGGACTATCCCGCCGATGGTGTCGTCACCGGCAGCGCCACGATCAGCGGACGGTTGGTCCATCTCGCCAGCCAGGACTTCACCGTCGTCGGCGGCGCGGTCGGAGAAGTGCACGCCGACAAGATCGTCGACATGATGAAGCTCTCCCTGAAAACGGGGACGCCGTTCGTCTTCATCAACGACTCGGGGGGCGCGCGCATCCAGGAAGGGATCGACAGCCTGGGGGCGTATGGTCGCATCTTCTTTCACAACACGCTCCTCTCGGGAGTCGTCCCGCAGATTTCCCTGATTTGCGGGCCTTGCGCGGGGGGCGCCGCCTACAGTCCTGCGTTGACGGACTTCATCATCCAGACACGTCAGGCCCAGATGTTCATCACGGGACCCGCGGTCATCAAGCAGGTGACGGGAGAGACCGTCACCGCCGAGGCGCTTGGCGGTCCCGACGTCCAGATGCGCAAGTCCGGCAACGTTCACTTCATCGCCGAGAACGACCAGCACGCGGTGGAGATTTGCCAGCGGCTCCTGAGCTTCCTGCCCAGCAACAATGTCGAGGACCCTCCCGGCGACCTGGTCGACGTTGACCTCACGCACGATGCGGAGATGGACGACATCATCCCCTCGGACCCGAAGAAGGGTTACAACGTCAAGCAGGTCATCACCCGCCTGATTGACGACGGCGACTTCCTTGAAGTGCATGAGCACTTCGCGCCCAACGCGGTGGTCGGCTTCGGCCGGGTTGGCGGGCGCGTGGTGGGCTTTGTCGCGAACCAGCCCCTCGTCACGGCGGGCGTGCTGGACGTGGACAGTTCGGACAAGATTGCGCGGTTCGTGCGGTTCTGCAACGCGTTCAACCTGCCCCTCGTGACGCTTGTGGACGTGCCGGGGTTCCTGCCGGGCGTCCAGCAGGAGCACACGGGAATCATCCGCCACGGCGCGAAGGTCCTCTTCGCCTACTCGGCCGCCACCGTCCCGAAGGTCACCGTTGTCCTTCGCAAGGCCTATGGCGGCGCCTACGTCGCGATGTGCTGCAAGGATCTGGGAGCGGACCGCGTCGCTGCGTGGCCCTCCGCCGAGATCGCCGTCATGGGTGCCGAGAGCGCCGTGGGGATCGTGTTCCGGCGCGAGATCGATGCGGCCGAGGACAAGGAGGCCAGGCGCGAGGAATTGATCGAGGAGTACCGCAGCACATTCTCGTCGCCCTACATGGCCGCCAGCCGTCGCCTCGTGGACCAGATCATTGAACCCGGCGACACGCGCGCGTTCATCGCGAGGGCGATCGAGACCCTGCACAGCAAGCGCGAGCTGCGCCCCGAGAAGAAGCATGGACTGATTCCGCTGTGACGTCCAGGTTGTCGACTAGCTCCGGAAAGGGGAAGTTCATACGATGCACTTGAGCATTAGCCTCCTCGCCACCAAGACCGAACTCCTGATGGATGGGCTGCTGATGATGGTCGTCGGCATGGGAGTGGTCTTCTTTGCCCTTACCTTGATCATGTTCATGCTATTGGCGATGCGTGCGCTGCCCTGGCTGCAGGACGGGACACCTGCCGCCATTCCCGGGACCACCGGCGCGGCGGGCGCGG
>CAYTRP010000185.1:0-2221 GCA_964440195.1 uncultured Candidatus Sumerlaeota bacterium | reverse complement strand
GCCCCTTCCGGCATTGCCCCCATCCGATGATGGCATCGCCCCGGAGATCGTCGCGGTCATCAGTGCCGCCGTCATTGCCATCGCGGGTGCCAATGCACGGATAGACGGCATTCGGCTCGTAAGGCCCGAATCCCAGTCGCCGTGGGCTGGGCAGGGACGTAGTCGCCAACATCAATCGCACCGTGTGCACAGGGGGAAGCGATGAAACTCCGAATCACCGTTGAAGGCAAAGTCTACGAAGTGGACGTGGAAGTGGTTGGAGAAGAAATCGGCGCGCTGCCGGTTGCGGCGCCGTCGGCTCCCGCTCCGGCACCCCATCTTGCCTCCGCGCCTCGCAGCGCTCCTCCTCCGGCACCGGCGTCCTCCGGCGGCAAGGGCGTTTTCCCCTCTCCCTTGGCGGGGACCGTTCGGGCGATCAAGGTCAGGCCGGGCGATGTCGTCGCCGTGGATCAGGAGGTCGTGGTCCTTGAGGCGATGAAGATGGAAACCGGCGTCTCGGCCAGCTCGGCCGGAACAATCAAGGCGATTTTCGTCAATGTCGGCGATGCCGTCACCGCGGGACAGGCGCTTCTGGAATTGGAATGACCGCCAAGTTCTCCACGATCGTCAACTATCCGACGTGACCAGATTGGGAGATTGGAATGTTAGCGCTTCTTGAATCCCTCCTGAACAGTTCAGGATTCGGCCAGGCAACCTGGCAAAACTTCGTGATGATGGGGGTGGGCATCCTCTTCATCGTGCTGGCCATCAAGAAGGGATTCGAACCCCTCCTGCTGGTGCCCATCGGCTTTGGCATCCTGCTCGGGAATATTCCCTACAACGTGCGGGAGGTCTCCCTCAGCGTCTACGATGGCCCCGTCAGCGAGGCAAAGCTGGAGTACTTCTCCATGCATGACTTGCAGATGGTCGTGGATGGCGAGCTTCGCTCCTTCACCGCGTGGGAGGTCCTTCCCAAGCGGGGGGCGACGCGCGACCTGGTGGCCTCGGACGATGCCATCATGGTCCACACCAATGAGTTCCTTGTCTACAGCGGTCGAGAGAAGATCGAGGGTCCCGGCGTTTACGAGATGCGCGTCGGCGGACACCGAGTGTTCGTGAGCCCGGAAGCGTTCAATGACCCGAAGGCGATGCAAGCCGGCCGTTTTCCCATCGTGATTGATCCCAAGCGCCAGGACATCGACCAAGCCAGCGTCTTCTGGATGATTTCAAGAGGCATCGCCTGGGGCTTCTTTCCGCCGCTCATCTTCCTTGGGGTTGGAGCCCTGACGGATTTCGGGCCGTTGCTTGCCCAACCGCGGCTCATCCTCCTGGGAGCCGCGGCCCAGTTCGGGATCTTTGCGGCGCTGCTCATGGCCCTCGCCCTTGGGTTCAACATGGACCAGGCGTCCTCCATTGGCATCATCGGGGGCGCCGACGGTCCCACGGCGATCTTCACATGTTCCATGCTGGCCCCGGAGCTGCTCGGCGCAGTGGCCCTCGCGGCGTACAGCTATATGGCCATGGTTCCAATCATCCAGCCACCCATCATGCGCGCATTGACAACCAAGGCGGAACGCCGCATCCGGATGGAGACGCCAAAGGATGTCTCAAGGTCCGCGCGCATCATCTTCCCCGTCGCCGGATTCCTGCTCACGGCGATGATCGCCAACGCCGCGCTTCCGCTGCTGGGTTGCCTGTTCTTCGGCAACCTCCTCAGGGAGTGCCTCGTCACCAACCGGCTGGCGGTCACGGCACAGACAACCTTCATCGACATTGTGACGATCCTCTTGGGCCTCTGCGTGGGAGCGAAGACACAAGCCAGCAATTTCCTCACCCTTGAAACCATCCAGATCTTTATCCTCGGCGTGCTGGCGTTCGCCTTCGCAACCGCTGGCGGGGTCATCTTCGCGAAGATCATGAACCTCTTTTCCACCCACAAGATCAATCCACTCATCGGGGCCGCTGGCGTGTCGGCCGTGCCGATGGCCGCGCGCGTGGTGCACCGCCTCGGCCAGGAAGAGGACAAGCAGAACTTCCTCCTCATGCATGCCATGGGGCCCAACGTCGCGGGCGTGATTGGGTCGGCGGTGGCGGCGGGCGTGTTGCTGTCGCACTTCTGATGATCAGCCTGCTCGCCCTTGAGACGATCGATTCCACGAACCTGGAGGCGCGCCGTCTCTGGCAATGCGGCGAGTGGGCACGCGCCCCCAAAAAGACGCCGGCGAGATTCGAACTCGCGAGG
>CAYTRP010000184.1:4056-7113 GCA_964440195.1 uncultured Candidatus Sumerlaeota bacterium | reverse complement strand
CAGGAGGAGGATTCAGTGGACGGGTTGCTCGCACGGTGGCTCGCCCCGGTCCGGGCGGGAGCCATGGCGGGCGATGCCGACGTCAAGGCCCGTCGCTGGAACGCCATCAACCAGATCGTGCACCCCACCAACAGGCTGAGGATCGACAAGGTGTAGGATCCGTAGACCTGGGCGGTGCGGTGATAGGTCGTTTCGGGGATGATCCTCGAGGAGACCAGCATGAAGAAGAAGGAGGACGCCAGGCACACGATGGCCGCGCGCCGAATGGCCGGGGGTGTCGACGAGAGCGATGCCACCAGCGCCAGCCCCAGCGCCGGCGTGAACATCGTCAGCAGGTGTGCCGTGCGCGCCGAGGGGGTGATGGAAAGGAGGACCATGAACCAGAAGCCGATCAGCATCAGGGTGGCCAGCGGGGAGCGCTGGACTCCGATGCGGCCCAGCGACCAGGTGAACAGGAACGCCGCGCCCAGCAGCAGGGCCATCAGTCCCTTGACGAGTGGCCGCGCGATGGTTGGGTCCATGTTGACGATGTTGAACGTGCGCCCCGAATCAATGGTCTCGCGCGGCGCGGGGACCAGCAGGCCGTAGAGGGTCGCGTGCAGCGACTCGCCAATCACGGACTCCCGGGCGAGGATGACCTCGACCGACCGCCGTGACTTGTAGGCAAAATCGTGCAACAGCTCGCCGTGCCGGGACGGGCCCAACAGCAACGAGGGAACGACGAGGAGCCAGAAGAACAGGCCAAACAGCAGGCCCTGGAAGGCACGCCAATCCCGCACCGCGGCATAATAGAGAAGCAGGAACGCGGGCATGAACTTCAGCGCGCCCGCCAGGCCAATCACCATTCCCCCCAGGAACGGGCTGCGCCGCGCCATCACGAACCCGATGAACATGAGGCAGTAAACCGAGGTGTTCCATTGACCCATCTTCAGGTTCGCATAGGTGAAGCGCATGGTCAGCGCCAGCGCGATGGCCCACACCCACCAGGGGATCCGGATCGTCTTGCGCAGCAGCAGTTGATGGTTGTGGTAGCACAGGATCAGGAGGCCGATGTTCAAGGCCATCCAGATGCCCTGCGCCATGGGAACCGGCACCATGGTGAGTGGGCCGAGCAGCGCGGCGTTGAGCGGCAGGTACTTGTAGTTCTTGCCGACCTCCCCCTTGTCGTACGGATTCCCCCCCGCGTACATGATGCGCGAGGCCTCGAGCGAGTACAGCGTCAAGTCCCCGCGGACCCTTTCCTTGTGATGGTCGTGCAGTGCCACGCCCCCGGCCAGCCCGGTCAGGATGACGAACCACATCAACAGGTGGCGCCAGCGTGTGAAGCCAAGGGCCTTGAGCGGGCGGAAAATCTCCCGGAGCAGTTGGGCGAAGGGTGTTTGCAGTCTCATGATCGCGAAAACTCAACAAGGGAGTCGTGAGAAAACGGTCGCAATGCGCTGGAGATGCCGCAAGCGGAAGCGGGTGGGAAAGGGGCAACCTGCACGGACATGCTCCCCCCCTGCTTTGGCGGCGCGGGACTCTCGAAGGGCGTGGCGGCGTGCAGGCTCATTCGTCCTTGTACACATACCACTCCCCCGGGTTGCTCCACAACTCCAGCGCCACGTCGCTCGTCTTGTCTCGCAGGATGATGGCGAAGCCAATCGCGGCCGCCAGGCCGATGCAAAAGCACAGGAACATCAGCACGAGCACCGTCACGAATCCGAAGCCCAACAGTGCCACATGCCCGGCGACGCGCTTGAGCGTGTCGAACCAACCGCCACGCGTCAGCGCCACGTGCACGGCCGCGATCCCCGCGTAGATCGTCGCGCGCAGTTGGATGTACACCGTGAACGTCGCGAACACCGTGGCAATCACCAGTGGGGCGAGGTCGCCGACCCGGGCGGTGACGAAGGCGGTGCCGATCAGGAAGGATGCGCCGCCGAAGACCACGATCATGCGCGTGTCGGCCAGCGGCGGGAGCGCAAGCGCCTGGGCGATCTCGGCGGGCGTGAGGCGCGTGAGCGCCAGTTCCTGGAACGGCACCCGCGCCAGCCGGCGCACGAGAAAGCCGTGCGCATGCGCCGCCGCGAGTAGCGGCAGCGTGAAGGTCGAAAGAAGGAACACCGCAAACATCATCGGAAACGCGAGACGCATGGAAGCCGAGAACATGCAGATCGCGGGAAAGGCCAACGGGTGCAGCAGCATGAGGCAAAACGCGGGGTCGAAGTTGTCCTTCCACCCCCGGCGCGGGCCAAACGCGCGCAACACCGGGTTGGTGCGGTAGTCGCGCGGGAATAACTCGTTGGGAAGCAGCCTTGCACCGATGCGTGTCCACCACGGGAAGGGGTCGCTCTCGACCTCGTCGAAAAGCTCCTTCCATTGGTCGTGGGACGGCACGCTCAAGGGTTGGTGCCGCGGGCGAGTGCCTTGCGGATCGTCTGGCGATAGGGAGCGCGCAGCACCCCGACCTCGGTGACGATCCCCGCGATCAGCGCGTTGGGCACCACGTCGAACGCCGGGTTGAACGTGCGCGTCCCGCCGGGTGCGGTCGCGACGCCGCCCAGGGACGTGATCTCCTCGCCGGCGCGCTCCTCGATGGGGATGTCGGCCCCGGTGGAAAGAGTGGCATCAAATGTCGAAAGCGGTGCGGCAATATAGAAAGGCACCTTGAAGTGCTTCGCCACGATGGCCAGCGGCATCGTCCCGATCTTGTTGGCCGCGTCGCCGTTGGCCGCGATGCGGTCCGCGCCCGCGATGACGGCCTGCGCCATGCCGCGCTGCAGCACCGTCGCCGCCATGCTGTCGGCGATGAGGCGATGCTCGACGCGCGCCTGCGCGCACTCCCACGCGGTCAGGCGCGCGCCTTGCAGCAGGGGCCGCGTCTCGTCCACGTACACCACCAGGTCCGGGCTGCGGCGGGCGGCCTCCAGGATAACCGCCAGCGCGGTCCCGCGCCCCGCCGTCGCCAGCGCCCCCGTGTTGCAATGCGTCACCACTCCCTTGGCGCGGCGGAGCAGCGGCGCACCGTGGCGCGCGATGGCCTCGCACCGCTGCTCGTCGTCGCGGTGGACGGCC
>CAYTRP010000184.1:0-4046 GCA_964440195.1 uncultured Candidatus Sumerlaeota bacterium | reverse complement strand
CTTTTCCAGCAGCGCCGCCAGCGCGTCCCTCGCGCTTGTTCCAGCCGGCAACGCGTCCACCGACCGGCGTCCTTCATCGAGAGCCCAGAACAGGTTCACGGCGGTCGGGCGGGAGGTGGCGAGGTAGTCGGCGACTTCCTTCACGGCCTTGCGCGCGGCTGCCAGCGTGGCGGGTTTGCGCCGCTCGGCGCCGAGGTACAGGCCATACAACGCCGCGACGCCAATGGCCGGTGCCCCGCGCACGCTCAGGCGCTTGATCGCCCCCCACATGGCTTCTTCATCGCGGATGGTCAGGTACTTGATCTTGCCGGGCAGCAGCGTCTGGTCGAGCAGGCGCACGGCGCTGCCGGTCCATTCGAGGGTGCGCGTGTTGGCCATGGGGTTCTCCGGTGGGGGTTGCACTGGTCGGGCGACAGGTGAAGGGCGCTGGGGGCGAGCGGCAAGGGATTGTGAAAAGTCCCCCAATAACAGATAACTTCGATCCTTTATGGATGCTATTCCCTTGCCCCTCTCAGCCGCTCCCATCGATCCTCACGTGTTCGGTTGCCGCAGCCCTTGACGGGGGGACGGGCACGCCTTTCGATCAGCAAGCTTGGGACGACTCCATGGCGCATTCACCTCTTCACGATCCTCTTCTCAATCCCCCGGCGCCCCGGCGGCGGTGGACCGCAGTCCTGCGCATGGGCCTCGCCCAACTTCCGGTCCTGCTGCTGGCGGGCGTCATCGCGTTTGTCTCGGGATTGGTGCTGACCGAGCGCCTTGCACGCCCCGAGGTTGAGATCCCTCGCTGGGTTCCCCAAGACACGCGCCTGCTTGACCCCTACACGGTTTTGCCCGCGGTGCCGGTGGCGCTGCAACCCGGCATGGGCATGCCGCCCATGCGCCCCTTCCGCGACATGATGCGGAGCGAGACGCTCGACGATGCCTTTCCCCCCAATTCCGGACCGGTTGATCGCGCCCGCCGCCTTGCGGCGCTGTTGGGCGAGCGCAAGACCGCCTGGCTTGCCGTGGATGATCCCGCCCGGCTGATCGGCCGCGCCCTCGAATTGGGCATCATGCCCCGCGGGCCGATCATGCCCACGGACAAGCACCTCGCCATGATCGAGGAGCGCGTTTTCGGTCCCGCGCTGGTCTCCTTCGACAACCGTGCCGGAGGATGGGCGCTGGTGCTTGGCATGGAGGAGCCCTACGAGACCCTGCAAAAGCTGGCGGAGGACACGGGTGTCGAACTGAGCGGCCTGCTCAACGAGGAAGGCGAATCCGCCCGGCGCATCATGCAGCTCAACATCAACGCCGGGATGGCCGAGTCCCTCGCGTTTCCCCTTCGCGGCACGCTGTGGATCATCACGCACGAGGGACTCGATGTCCTGTTCATCTCGAACAACAGCTTCGAGGCGCGCCGCTACATGGCGGGACTGGCGCGTGGGTTGCACACCCTCGATCTGGACGACCTGATCAATCGCGAAGCCGTGGCGTGGCCCCTGGACCTTGACCCCCAGTGGGAACGAGACGACCGTGTGGACATCCGCTTCGAGCTGCTCGCGGTCGCCGCGACGGCCAACACGACCGCCAATTCCGAGGCCCTGCGCACGGGCGAATGGCTCCTTGGACTGGGCGGTTGGGAGCGGCTGCGGGCCTCCCTCGTCCTCGAACCCGATGGCACCATCGATTGGGAGCTGCGCGCGCTCCTGACCGAGGCCGAGCGCGGCAGATCCGCGATGGTGAATCTCCTTGGGGCCAAGGACGCCCGGGACCTCATGACCCACCTGCCCGCCGACGCCCGGATGGCCGTCGCCTTTGACCTCGCGTCGCCCACCGAGACCTACGATGCGTGGCGCGATCACCTGGTCACGATGGGATTTCCCGGCGGCGCCGAGGGCCTCGCGCGCGCCGAGCGCGACCTCGCCATGAGCCTCGGTTTCTGGATACGGGAGTCGCTGCTGCCACTCGTCGGCAACCGCGCGGCCATCGCCACCTATGGCACCGGCAAGGACCAGACATGGATGGCCGTCGTCGAGATGCGCGACATCCGGTCCGTGGAGCGCATGATTGCCCAGGCCTCGCGCCTGCTCGATGGCGAGAACAACATGCAGGTCATCGACGGCGTCACCTTTGTCCCCGGGAAGGACGAGGCACGCCCGCGCGCGTGGAAAACCACCGGCAACCGTCTCGTCGTGGGATGCGGCAACCTCGCCGCGTCACTGGTCGGTTCGCCCGCCACCGTCACGGTGGCGGACGCGTTCACCTCGGTGGGAAACGCCGCCGGAGCCGACGTGCAATGCTCCCCGCTCTCGGTGTACGCGGCGGATTTCGTCGCCCTTCCCTCGCCGTTCTCCATGCCGCTCATCGGGGTGTTCTCGACCGAGGACGGCGCCCTGGTCCTGCGCGGGTCGGCAATCCCGGCGGGCCTTCTCGGCATGCATCGCACGACGACGAGCGCCGCGCGCTAGCCGGCAATTGCATGCCCGGCGCACATCTGCTGTTGCGGCGGCCCCTCCGCTCGTTCATCCTTTCTCATCCGCCTTCCGCAGAATGGAGATTCCGCCATGCGCCCCCTTGGTGTTGCCGCGTCCCTTGCCGTCCTCGCCCTCGTGAGTTTCACCGCCTGTGGGCATGGCGGCGGAACCCGGCGAATCCCCGAGTTCAAGCCCGTGGTCACGCAGCCGCTCACTCCCGAGGAGAATGCCGCGGTGGCCCGCATCGCCGGGCGCGCCGCGGACGAGATCGCCTTGGGCAACACCCCCGGCGCGGTCATCGTCGTCTCGCTCAACGGCGGCAAGGAGGCAAGGATCATCGAGGCGGCGGCCTTTGGCGCGCGCGCCACCGAACCGGTCGAGTTGCCCATGACCATGGACACCATGTTCGACCTCGCGTCGGTTTCCAAGGTCGTGGGCACCGCGACGATGGCGATGCTCCTCATCGAAGACGGCAAGATGACTCCGCAAACGCGCGTCGCCGACATCATCCCGGGTTTCGAGGTCAACGGCAAGGACGACATCACCGTCCATGACCTGCTCACCCATCGTTCCGGCCTGGCTCCCTATGACCAGTGGACGGAAGCCGAGGCCATTCGCGGCGCCGACGAGGCGACGGGCGATGCCCTCATTCGCCGCATCGCCAGCCTCGGGGAGCGTTATCCCACCGGCAAGTATGTATCCTACTCGTGCCTCAACTACCTGACCATGGCGCGCGTCAACGAAACCGTCGCGGGCGAGAGCCAGCACGCGTTCCTCAAGCGCCGCGTGTGGGATCCCCTCGGCATGCCGGACACGGGCTACCTCCTGACCGACGACCAGAAGGCGCGCCTCGCGCCGGTCTTCAAGACACTCCCCGAGGATCGCAAACCCAACGGCATCCATGATCCGCTCGCGTATTATCATGGTTCGGGGAATCATTGTCCCGGCAACGCGGGGCTGTACTCCACCGCCGCCGACCTCGCGCGCTATTGCGAGATGATCCTGGGCGAGGGCGAGGCCGGGGGCGTGCGTGTCATGAAGCCCGAGACTGTCCGCATGATGACAAGGGTGCAGGCCGTGCATCCGCAATGGGCGGGGAGCGAGGAGAGATCGACGGAGAACACGCGGCGGGGATTCGGCTGGCTTGTCTTTACCGATCCGCCCTGGGTGAACAAGGATGCCCCCGACGGCTCCTTCATCGGCCACACCGGCTACACCGGCACGTTCCTCTGGCTCGACACGAGCACCAAGAGCTACACGGTCATCCTGACCAATAGCGTCTACCTCAAGGACCCGCCCAACAGCTCGCCGCTGCGCCGCGCCGTGGTGCGCGAAATGATCGGCCTGCTCTACGGCCCCACGCCGGCGGGAAACTGAGGAGGAAGGATGAAGGCACGAGGAGGCCCCGGCGACGTGACGTGCTCGATGGGCTGACGCCCCGTCCCGGGGGCGTTCATGTCCCTCTTTCCGATTGGCCCGCTCCGCCCGCATCGTCCCTGCTCCCCCTCGCCTTTGCGGCGCATTTTTTCCAGACGGTCATCACATGCCCCTCAGCATCGGGATTGTCGGCCTGCCGAACGTCGGCAAGAG
>CAYTRP010000183.1:0-7125 GCA_964440195.1 uncultured Candidatus Sumerlaeota bacterium | reverse complement strand
CCCGGCGAAACGAAGCGCGCCAGGCCCGTGTGAGGCCCCACTCTCCCATTGAGCCCCCCGGACCCGTGCCCCCTCAATCCCTCCTCCCGGTGACCCGGGTTTTGGAACTCACTCCTCTTTTTCCCCTTCATCCCTCATATGACCGCCATCGCCTCCACCCCCCTCAGCGCCACCCCTCGCACGTTGATGTGCGGCGAACCGCGGGAGACCAATATCGGCCAGTCGCTGACCCTGAAGGGGTGGGTGTACCGGCGCCGCGACCTGGGGGGGATTATCTTCCTCGACTTGCGCGACCGGACGGGTGTCGTGCAACTGCGGCTGGATCCGGACAATGTGGCGGCGGAGGCGTTTGCGGCGGCCGGGCACATCCGGGCGGAGTTTTGTCTCGCGGCGCGCGGCGTGCTTCAGCGGCGCCCGGCGGGAACCGAGAACGACAAGTTGGCCACGGGTCTTGTGGAATTGGTGGTGGCGGAATTCGAGGTGCTCGCGACGAGCAAGGCCCTGCCTTTCCAGCTAGACGAGTTCGACCATACCAACGAGGAAGTCCGGTTGCGGTATCGCTTCCTCGACCTGCGGCGCGACGAGTTGCAGCGCAACCTCCTCATGCGCCACCGCGCGGCCAAGGCGACGCGCGATTTCCTCAACGCCGAGGG
The DNA here is from genome assembly GCA_964440195.1 of uncultured Candidatus Sumerlaeota bacterium. Lineage (GTDB taxonomy): Bacteria > Sumerlaeota > Sumerlaeia > SLMS01 > JAHLLQ01 > CAYTRP01. The sequence continues at coordinate 6,472 of CAYTRP010000183.1, read as the reverse complement.
CTTTCTCGACATCGAGACGCCCATCTTGACCAAGGCCACGCCCGAGGGGGCGCGCGACTTCCTCGTTCCGTCGCGCATGGAGGCGGGCTCGTTCTACGCGCTGCCGCAGTCGCCGCAGTTGTTCAAGCAGTTGCTGATGATGTCGGGCTATGATCGCTACTACCAGATCGCGCGCTGTTTCCGCGACGAGGACCTGCGCGCGAACCGCCAGCCCGAGTTCACGCAGATCGACATCGAGATGTCGTTCATCGGGATCGAGGACATCCTGCCGGTGATGGAGCGCCTCGTCGCGCACATCTGGCGCGACTGCATGGATGTGGAAATTCCGCTGCCGCTGCCGCGCATGACGTATGCCCACGCGATGGCGCGCTACGGGAGCGACAAGCCGGACCTGCGTTTTGACCTGCCGATCGCGGACCTGACGGGTGCGCTGCGCAAGGGATGCAACTTCCAGGTGTTCAACGACATCATCAAGAAGGGCGGCGTGGTGCGCTCGCTGTGCCTGAAGGGGAAGGCCGAGGCGCTGAGCAACACGGACCTGCGCCCGGAGTCGAAGTTCAGCTCGCGCGTGAACCGCGACTGCGGGATTCGCGCGTATGCGTGGTTCAAGGTCGGCGCGACGGGCGAGCTGGAGTCGAACATCGCGAAGTTCTTCGACCCGGAAGCGCACGAGGCGATCAAGAAGGCCGTGGGCGCGGAGCCGGGAGACGTGATCTTCCTCGTCGCCGGTCCGCAGGCCAAGGCCGTGTCCGAGCAGGCCGGGCGGTTGCGGCTTTTGTTGGGGCGCGAGTTCGACCTGATCGACAAGGGCAAGTGGGCGTTCACGTGGGTGCTGGATTTCCCGGCGTTCGAATGGAACGCGGAGGAGAAGCGTTGGGACGCGCTGCATCATCCGTTCACGTCGTTCCGCGAGGAGGACATGGACAAGCTGGGCACGGACCGCATGGGCGAGATCATCGCGAACGCCTATGACCTCGCGCTGAACGGCGAGGAGCTGGGCGGCGGCTCGATCCGCATCAACCGGAGCGAGGTGCAGGAGAAGGCATTGCACGCCATCGGGATCACGCCCGAGGAAGCGCATCAGAAGTTCGGGTTCCTGTTGGAGGCGTTGCAGTATGGCGCGCCGCCGCATGGTGGCATCGCGTTCGGGTTCGACCGGCTCATCATGTTGCTGACCGGCGAGGAGAACATCCGCCAGGTGATGGCGTTCCCCAAGACGGCGACGGGCGCGTGTCTATTGACGGGCGCGCCTTCGCCGGTGCCCGACTCGCAACTGCGCGACGTGCACATCCAGGCAAGGGCCGCGGCGGCGGAGAAGAAGGCGGAAGGGTAGAGAGGTGGGGTTATAACGGCAGTTCCGCGTTCCGCGTTGGCTGCGCTGGATTACAGGGTCGCCCGATTGCTTGGGACCCGACGCATCTGCTTGCTCCTGCACGTCGCAGATTCGACATGTGCAGGGTTGTTGGACGTAAACGGCAGGGTTTGAGATCTTGAGAAGCAGTGAATACGGCGGCACCTCAAGAGTATAGATGGGGAGGGAGCCAACTCAGATGTCAGGATCGACGCTCTATCTTTCAGCCATATTCTTCTCCACCTTTTTTGCCTTCCTCGTCTGGACGGTACTGACGACGGTTGGAGTTTTTTGGAAGCTGTCCATGGAACCGGTCCTCTCTCGTCAGTATCAGCGTGCAGCCGAGGGGCTGCCATTGAGGATGCGACTGGCCATGGGGGGACGCGACCCACGCTGGAGTTGGCAGCCAGCCGTTATCATACGTCTGACAATTCTTCAAGTGTGGATCTACTTTCGCTTTCCCGGTATCTTCCTGCATCGTGGTTTCACGGTAGTGCCCGGCGTCGAGCACGCGGAGTACTTCATTGGTCGATCTTTGACGGACTCTGAAAAGGCGGCATTACGTCGCTGCTGGGCAATCAAGGCCAGACACCAGCGCCAAAACGCCCTTCAAATCGATCGCCGTGCCTGGCTGACTCTCTCGGTTGCGGGAGTCACCTGGATTGCCAGCTGCATCGCGACCCTCAATATCCTGCAGGCGCCGTGACGAATTGTGCTGTATGAGCAATCAGATCGGAATTTCGTACTCGCCCGTCTTGGGGGAGAAGTCCATGGGGTTGTCCTTGCCCGTGAGGATGGTGGGAATCGCGTAGCGGGCGAGTTTGATGCCGAGGGAGATGCCCCGGTCGGAGGGATAGATCTGGCTGAGGTTGGCGAAGGTGAGGTTTTCGATGGGCGTCTTGAGGGGGACGAGCTTCTCGGAGAAGCGGCCGGTGCAGACCATGGCGGCGTTGGGGTCGCGGCCCACGAGGATCTCGTCGATCCATGACTCGTCGAACTCGGGGTTTACTTTTTTGAGACCGGCGATATAAGTCTTGATGATGGTTTCATTGTCGGTGGTGTAGGGTGCCTGGTCGGTCTCGCTGTACCAGGGGACATAGATGACGTTGTGGCCGGGTTGGCCCTCCCATGCGGTGAAGGAGGCGTAGTTGATGATGCCGACAAAGGGGATGTCGGGGTCGCTGACGTAGGTCCAGAAGTAGGGGTTGAAGGGCTTCTTGAGCGCCGCGACGAGGCAGGTGACGCCGTAGTACTTTTGGTCGTAGATCTTCGCGAAGTACGGGTCCTTGGCGGTCTCGGGAGGGAGGAGGGGTTGGAGGGCGCCGCTGTGGGCGGAGAAGACGACGCGGTCGAATTCCTCGAGGACGCCATCCTTGACGATGCCGACGGCCTTGCCCTCGCGCACCTCGATGCGGTCGACGAGGGTGCCCTTGTGGATGACGACGCCCAGGTCGCGCATTTGCTTTTCGATGGTCTCGATGAAGATGCGCGAGGAGCCCTTGAGCCACGCGCGCGATTCCTTGGTCTGGCCCTCGGCGCGGTACTGGCTGACCATGTTGAAGCGGCCCCACAGCCATGCCATGCTCATCTCGTCGCGGTGGACGCCGAACTTCATGTCGAGCATGGGGGCGAAGATGATCTCCCACGCACGGCGCCCGGCGGTCTTGGGGAGCCACTCGCAGGCGAGGCGATCCTCGAACTTCTCCCACTTCTTGGTGAACTTGGTGAGGTAGGCGAGGACGGCGGCGAGGCGCAGGCGCTGGAAAATGGAGAGGGGCTTGAACTTGAGGATGTCCATCGGCTCGGAGAAAGGGAGCACGCTGCCGCCGTGGTAGAAGGCGGTCTGGGTGTTGACCCAGTTCATCTTGTCGTCGATGCCGAGTTCCTTGAGCAGGTCGATGTAATGCTTGTCGCAGGTCATGATGAAGTGATAGAAACGTTCCACGTCGCGGCCTGCGATGTTGAACCACGCGGCGAGGCCGCCGAGGATGCCTTGCTTTTCGTACAGGGTGACCTGATGACCCTTCTTGGCGAGCCAGTAGGCTTCGGCGATGCCGGTGACACCGCCTCCAATGATGCCGATCTTCAATCTGGTAGCCTCTCGAAGGGGTATGTTTCCAAGGGTTGGGGAGGGTCGAGGGGGGGTGCGGGGGCGGTCAAGGAAAGAGGGAAGGGTCAGGCGTCGGGCGTGGGGGGAACTGTGGCGAGGAGTTGTTCCTCCAGGTTGCGCAACGGTCTGTCGGTGGGGGCGTGCTGGCGGATTTCGCGCACGGCCCTCAGGGCCTCGGCATCGCGGCCCAGCTCGCGCAGGAGGATGGGAACGTAACGGGCGCCGAAGAGGAAGTCCTCCTCAAGGTCGGTCTGCCACAGGATGCGCGGCCCGAACTCGCCAATCTTTCCCTCGGGGGGGCGCTCGGCGAGGCCGAGTTCATAGGCGCGTTGGGCGGAGGCGAGGGCTTGTCCGATGAGTTCCCCGGTGGGTTCCTGGAAGTTGAGGCGATCGCGGAACTGGTTCCGCTTCACATGGTAGAGGGCCTTGGTGACGTGGAGGCGGTACTCCTCGGGGTGGCCGTCATTGAGGGCGAGGCCTTCATTGATGAAGTTGATGGCCTCGTCCCATCTCTTGTGCTCGGGCGATTCAATCAGCCACAGCGCCCCGAGACGATAGCCGCGCATGTAGTGCGGATCCATCGTGGTCATGAGGCGGTACCACGGGAGCAGCTCGTCCTTGCGTTCGTGGGCGTGGCCGAGATCGAAGGACTTCACGGCGCGCTCGAGGTCGCCGATGAATCCCCGGAAGTCATATTCCTTGGGGGGGATTAGGGAGTTGACCTGAACGCGGGTGTCGTCCTCGACCGCCCCCGCCGACATCATCTTGCTGGAATCAAGGTGGGGGACCCACGCCATGCCGCCGTGGAGGTAGAGTTCGGTCTTCATGAACATGATGTCGGCGGTGCTGGTGCGGAACTCGCCGAGGATGCGGGCGAAGGCGTTTTCGTTGCGCTTCTTGAGTTCGTAGTCGCTCAGGCCCGTCTCGGAAATGCGGCGACGATCGTGGGCCATGGAACGCACGCGCGGGCCGAAGATCTGAAGGAGCAGGACGCAGACGATGGCGGTGGCGAGGAGGGCGCGTGTTTGCATGGGTGGGGGACTCCCGGTGTCCTGCCGTCAGAGCGGCTTGCGCAGGAAGGCGAGTTGGGCGATGGTGTAGAACAAAACGAGAAAGACAAAGCCATAGGCGGTGATGACGACGAACTCCGGGAGGGGAAGGGGCGCGATGCCGCGCGTGTAGGCCTCGAGCATGTCAAAGGCCACGAAGTCGCCGAGGACGTCGAGCACGCGCTCGACGGCACTGGCGGCGCGTGGACCGGAGGTCCTGCTGAGTTGGTTGGAGAAGAAGGAGACGAGCGCGGGGCCAAGGAACCACCACAGGAGGCCAATGCCGGCGGCGAGCAATCCCGGAAGGCGAACAGAGAGGGCGAGCACCAGGGCGGCGAGCATGGCGAGGCTGACGGCGCGCAGGAAAAGCGCCTGCAGGAGGAGGAGCGTGCTTTGGTCGGCCAGCTTGGGAACGGGAATCCAGCAAAAGAGGGTGAAGAGGAGGAGGCTGGCGACGCCGATGGCGAGAACGCCGAGGAACTTGCCGAGGAGGACTTCGCCGCGCGAGACGGGCTTGGCGAGCAGGGGATAGAGGGTGCGGTTCTCAAACTCCTCGGGGAGTTGTCGGCCGGCGAAGGTTGCCACGAGGACGGCGGCGAAGGAGGCGCTGAGCGTGAGGCCGAGGCCCATGACGAAGCGCTGCATCTCGACGCTGTCGATGCCGCCGGTCAGGCGCAGGACCATGATCCCGGCGAGGTAGATGCCGAGCAGGATGAGGACAACGTAGAATTCGTTCCTCCGGAAGAACTGGAGCAAGACGGCTTCCGCGAGGAGGAGGAGTCGATGGACCTTGGCGCCGGGAGTCCCCATGGTCAGAGTGCCTTTCTGCGGAAGAGCACGTGGGTGAGACCAAGGAACAGCGCGGTGTAGAAGAGCCCGTAGGCCGTGAGGGCGAACAGCGCGGATGTCTCGATGAACTCAAATCGGCCCTCGCGTCCGTGCACGACGCGACTGCTGGCATCGAACAGGGTCATCTGGGGGACGATGTAGAGTAGCGCGACGGCGACCTTGAGGCGGATGGGATCGAGGTGCTCGCTGAGCAGCGTGACGGCGTTCATCATGACCTGCGACCCCGCGTAGAGGATCACGCCGATGGTGATGGCTGCGTCGGTGTTGAGGAGCACGGAGAGAAGGAACGAGAGCGCGGCGATGACGGCGAGGCCGAGGAGCTGGAGATAGACGGCCTGGATGAGCATGAGGACGTTGAATTCCGCGCGCAGGGAGACGTTGGCGAAGATGAAGATCGTCATGAACAGCGCGTAGCAGAACGCGGCGCCGAGGAGGACGCCGACGAACTTTCCGAGGATGAAGGTCACGCGGGAGACGGGTTTGGCGAGCAGGGGATAGAGCGTGCGGTTCTTGAACTCGCGGGGGAGCTGTCGCGAGGCGAGGAGGATGACCGTGAGGCCGGTGGCATAGTTCATGATGGTCAGGGCAATCTCTCGGTAGAACTTGCCGAGTCCCTCGATATCGAACCAGCGGACGAAGCGCAGGCTGAGGATCATGAGCAGGGCGACGATGACGACGATGTAGATTTCTTTGCGCCGGACCGACTCGATGAAGATGGTCCAGGCAATGAGGGAGAGTTGTCTGAGGGTGACCATGGATGCCGGACGAAGGTGGAGGAATTGGCCCCGGGGGCGTCGGGTTGCTCTTGGCAAACCGGGCGGCGGGGAATCAAGAAGGTCGTGACCTTCGGGGGTAAGTTGAGCGGTCGGGAGGCACCATGGCAAGCGACCTTGTGGGACGGTTGGAACCGGCGGCGGCGCGGCCCCTGACGATCAGCCAGGTGACGGCGCAGGTGCGCCTGCTGCTCGAGGAACGTTTTGCGCGGGTGTGGGTGGAGGGGGAAATCAGCAATTGGACGCGGCACCAGGCGTCGGGGCATTGTTATTTTGCGCTGAAGGACGAGGGGGCGCTGCTGTCGGCGGTGATGTTCAAGGGGGCTTTTTCGGCGCAGAA
>CAYTRP010000182.1:0-7128 GCA_964440195.1 uncultured Candidatus Sumerlaeota bacterium | reverse complement strand
CCCGTGGCCGTCGCGCGCGACGACACCCATGGGGGGATCGGGAGTGCCATCGGTGATGCCGGCGATCTTCATGGCGGCGGAGTTTGCCCAGGTGGCGTGGCCGCTGCGGGCGCTGAGATAGACGGGATTGTTCGGCGCGACGGCATCAAGGTCGGCGGCGGTGGGGAACTGGTTGGGGGTGTCGAGCCAATCGCCCTGCGCCCATCCAAAGCCAATGATCCATTCGCCGGGCCTGGCGGTTTGTGCCGCCGCGGCGACGCGCTCGATGCATTCGCGGCGGGTGGGGAGGTATTCGAGGCGGACGCGGGAGTAGTTGAGGGAGGTCCATTGCCAATGGATGTGGGCGTCGATGAAGCCGGGGAAGACGCAGGCTCCGGCGAGGTTATGGGTCTCGGGCGAGGGGCCGAGGAGGGCGCGCACGGAGGCGTCGCCAACGGCGAGGACGCGTCCGTCGCGAATGGCGATGTGGGTTGCCGGCGCGGTCTCGGCGAGGGTGTGGACGTGGGCGTTGGAAAGAAGAACTTCCCTGGGAGCGCGGGAGGATGACATGGAGGGGGTCGGCACCTTGGAGCGAGGAGTGGTGCGAGAAAGAGGCGGGGCCGATTTGGGGGTCAATCGGTGAAGGGTGGGCAGGGTGCGTGAGGCAGGGTGTTCGCAAAGTTGCGATCTTTTTGCTGGTGCCGGGCGGCGGGGAGTGGGGCTCCCGGATGGCGTTCTTCATTGCCACGTCCGCATGGCCGACCAAAGGCCGTGCGCCATCGATTTCGCGCAAGGTGCTTGCTTGATGGAGTGGGCCTTCAGCAGGCCTCGAAGTCCCCAGGACGCTTTCAAGTCAGCGCGTGACGGCGGGCGTGTTGCGGTCGCGTTCGTCGAGGCGCGATTCGAGGACGGTGAGGCCGTAGAGGAACAAGCCGACGACGAGGGCGACGGAGATGATGAAGAAGACGACATTGATGCGAAAGCTGGAGCGTCGCAGGCGCGAGACCTGTTCGTCAACGAGGGGGCGCACGCTCTTGTTCAGCTCCTGGTTGACGGTGCCCCGGGCGGTTTCGGTGATGAGTTGCGGGAGGCGCTGCTCGGCGACATAGCCGACCTGGCGCTCGGCGAGTTCCGGGAGGGACTCGCGCGCGATGATGGGGACGAGCTTTTGCGCCTGTTGGTGGATGATCTCGACGATGGAGTGTCCGATTTCCTCGGCGCTTTTTTCGGCGGCGACCTTGACCTTTTGGTCCACCTCGCGGGGCAGGACGGCATCCATCTGCTCGCGCAGGCGGGAATCCACCTGTCCGGGGAGAATCGCATCGACGGCGTTGCGAACGGTGGCCTCGGTCTGCTCGGCGAGGATCTGGTTCATGGCGTCGGTGACCTTGCGCTCGGCGATCTTCTCGATCATGGAGCGGGCGACTTCCTGGACGGTGAGCTTGACGAGTTCCTGCTCCTTTTCCTGGGCGAGGGAGGTGACGCGGCTTTCGACCTCGCGCTTGGCGCGTTGGTCGATGATGGAGACGATGGATTGGATGGCGCGCTCGACGATGATCTGGATCTTCTTTTCGACGGCGACCTGGATCTTCTGCTCGGCGATCATTTGCATGTGGGATTCGGCAGCCTGCTCGAGGTATCGCTCGGACATGGCGCGGATCTTCTGCTCGTCGATGACCTCGCGAACCTTGACGATGAGCCGCTCCGGTGTGAAGGGCTTGGCGAGCCAGCCGGTGGCGCCCTTGAGGGGGACGTTTTCCAGAAGGTCGAGGCTGTCGTCGGGAATCAGGAGCAGGACGGGGATGCGATAGGTGTCGGAGTCGGTGGTGATCTGGCGCGTGGTTTCGAGGCCGTCGAGTCCCTCCAGGGCGCTGTCGACGAGGATGACGTCGTAGTTGCGCACCTCGGGGTGCGTGATCGCGGCCAGGCCGTTGCCCGCGACGGTCACGCGGAACCCATGTTCCTCAAGGACGGCTTTGCTGATTTCCTGTATCGTGGCCGAATTGTCGACGACGAGGACGCGTTCGCCTCCGGGCATGTTCGTGACTCCGGGTGTCTATTTTCGCGAATGACTACTTCTGCTGCAACGGGGCCAGGGTTTCCTTGAGGGAGAAAGGGGCGTGGTACTGGACGGTGGCGTGTTCGTACCTGGCGGCGACCTCGCGGGCGATGCGGCTGGCCGCAGCCTCGCCCAGGCCCTCCCGCAGGTCCGCCAGGATGACCCGGATCGTGCCCACGAGGGCCTCCCAGGCATCCTGGTAGCATTCCTCCGCGAACTCCGCGAAGGCACAGGCTTCGAGGGCGGCTTCCATGCGGCGGGTGGCGATGGCCTCGCCTTCGATGTCGATGAGATCGGCGCGCGTGTAGCCCTGGGCGATCAAGGACCAGCGCTGGGCGAGGAGGTCGCGCTCGAAGGCGCGGGTGGAGATCTGGTACTCGCGCGACTGGAGGGCCTCGTGGAACAGGTCGCTGAGGAAGCGCGCGAGCAGGCCGAGCGGGGAGATGAACTCAAGGCCGTGGCCGTGATGTCCGGCCTTGGCGGCCTTGTCGGACTTGCCCCCGAGGAGGCCTCCCAGGAGGCCCGTGGACTTGGCCTTCCCGGGCGCGGCGGCGTGCGCCGCCTTTTGGCGATGGAGGGTGGCATCCGTGCCGTTGGCCGCGCCGGGCTGGAAGATCTCGATGAGCCCGTCGCGCAGGAATTGGTAGAGGATGTACTGGACCTCGAAGTTGCCCATGGTGGAGCGATTGACGATCGCCCGGATGGTGAAGCGCCCATTGATATGGGAGAGGACGCGCCATTCGGTGGGGCGCAGCTTGAGGTTGAGCTTGTGGTCGCCCGTGATGGTGCGCGGGCGGACGACAAGGCCGTCGTGGGGGATGACCTTGCGGATCTGCTGCCATTCGTCGTTGCGGCGGGTTCCCTCGATGATGAGGGGCCCGATCTCGATCATGACGATGGGGGGGCCGAGCGCCTCGGGCGTCTTGGGGTCGAAGCGGAAATCGCCATTTCCCCATCCGAAGATGGCCCAGAGTTCCTCCTCAAGCTGGAGGCGGAGGGCATCGCTGATGGACTGTTGGCTGATGAGTTCGCGCTCGACAAGGATCTCTCCCAGCCGCTTGTCGGATTCGACGGTCTTCTGGAGGGCGAGGAGGCGGCGCAGTTCGCTGCGCTTGATGAGGCCGCGATGGACGAGGAGGTCGCCCAGGCGCCTGCGGCGCTCGATGGCGGAGCTGTTGATGATGCGCCCCTGGTTGATGGACAGGGTTACCTCGTTGCCGCCCTGCTTGAGGGTGAGCACACCGGTGGACTTGCCAATGCTGATGAATTGAAGAACTTCGGGAAGGGGTACTTGTTCCAGGCTACCTTGCATGGACCTCTTGGACTCCCCTGTTTGTCGGGCACGCGCCTTGTTGGCGCGCGTCATCAATCGGTCTTGAACAAGTCATCAAGGCGATCCTCGACATCGCGTTCGATGTCGATCTTCCTTCCCGCGGGCATTCTCTTTCCGCGCGCCCCGTCAAGTGTCTCGCGGATGGCCTTGGCCGACTCCTTGGAGTAGAGGCGGACCATGCCAATGGTCGTGCGGTCATCGAAGATGATCGTCAGGATCGTGTCATTGTCAACTAGGACATTGTGGATGTGGTCTTTCTCGCCCTGGTGAAACAGGACGGAGAAGTCCGCCTCGCCGATGAGGGCGGCCATCGCGCGGGTGGAGGCAAAGGACCCGGCGATGAGTGCGGCGAGGGCGTCGGTGTCGATGTTCTGGGTGAAGCCCTTCTTGGCGAGACACTTGCCATCCGCGTCCACCAGGATGGCGCACTTGGCCTCGGACTGCTTGAGCATCTGCACCAGCGTCCGGTGGATCTGCGTGATCTCGGTTTTGGTGAGGATCAGAGGCGCCTTGGCCATCTTTGGTGGGTCCTTTCTGACGTCGCGGCCACTTCTCGTTTTCAACCCGCCCGATCCGGTTCCGGCCCGGGCGTACCTGCCGGCCCTGCGCGTGCGGTCAGGGCATCTGCTTTCGCCCCGTGGGAAGAATGCTGACTTCACCCGCGAATCCCTTGTAGCGGACGAAGAGTGCCTTTTGATGTTCGTTGAGGACGAGGAGTTCCATGTCGGGGCCCTCCTGTCCGGCGGCGGAGACAAAGGTGAGGAAGGGGCGGTGCTCGCCTTCGTATTCGCGTCCCTGCGAGCCTTGGGCGATGAGTCGCTTGCTGATGGAGCGGGTGAACATGCCCATGAACTTGGCGGAGCCCGTAAGCTGGTACTCGTCGGTCCCCTCGATCTTCGAGAGGGTCAGGACGCCCGTGCCGGTCCAGGAGCCGCGCCACAGGGCATTGCATTCCTGTGTGACGAGCAGGGGCGGTGCCTCGGGCGACGCGGGGGGCGGTGCGTGCGGAATGGGTGCCTGGGCCTGTTGAACCGGAGCAGGGGGAGGGGCCGGCGTGGAAACGCGGGGCGGGGGCTTCCTTGCGGATCTCTCGAGGGCTTCCTCGGTGAGATCCTCCTCGTTGACGGACTCGTATTCGTCGTCGTGGGCGGGTTCCGGTGGGGGAGGGGGCGCGGGTGCCGCCGAGGTGGACGCGGGGGCGGCCGAGGCGGGCTTGGGGGTGCCGCTGGCGAGGGCTCCGCGGCCGGTGTTCAGTTTCTGGATGACGAGGGAACTGATGCCCTTGAGCGTTTCCTTCACTCCCTGGCCGGTGACCGCGACCGTGTCGACGATGGGGACGACGTTGACGTCGAAGGGCTGGAGGGAGGCGACGAGTTCCTCGCGGGTGCAAATCTGGGGCATGTCGCGCTTGTTGAGCTGGAGGACCCAGGGGATGCCCTCGTCGTCGCCGGTGGCGGTTTGGAGGCGGTATCCGTACTCGGTGAGGTTTTGCTTCAGGTTTTCGAAGGACTCGATGTTTTCCTGGAGGCGGTCCTTCTGGCTGTCGGCGACGAAGACAATGCCGTCGACGCCGCGAAGGACGAGCTTGCGGGTCGCGTTGTAGTAGACCTGGCCGGGGACGGTGTAGAGTTGGAACTTGGTCTTGAAGCCCTTGACCTCGCCGAGGTCGAGGGGAAGGAAGTCGAAGAAGAGGGTGCGGTCCTGCTCGGTGGCGAGGGAGACGAGTTCGCCCCGGAACTTGCCCGGGACCGTCTTGTGCACATGCTGGAGGTTGGTGGTCTTTCCGCAAAGGCCACACCCGTAGTAAACGATCTTGCAGGAGATTTCCTTGAAGGCGTAATTAAGGGTTGCCATCGTCTCGTTTCGGGTTCCTTGCGGAGTCTATTCCGTTGCGGCGTGCCACGGTCGCTTGCGCGTGGCTGTCCCTAGACATTGATGCCGATATCATTGAGCTTGGTGGACGCGGCGCGCATCTCGATGCGGACGAGGCCGAGGTTGGCGTCGGGCGCGGCGACACAAACCAGGAATCCCGAGCGCGTGGAGTTGAAGAAGAGCTTGTTGCGGTCGGTCTCGACGATGAAGGAGACGAGGTCGCCCTGCTCCATCTTCTTGGTGGCCTTCTCCGTGGCGTTGATGATGGAGGAGGTGAGTGCCCCGATCATCTCCTCGTTGAGTTCCGTGGCGAAATCCGAGGCGACGATGATGCCATCGGCGGCGACGACAAAGGACCCAATGACCCCCGGCGTCTTGTTGAGTTCGGACAACGTACGTTCCATCTGGATGGCTCCCGACTGTCAGGTCTCCGTGGTGGTGCGGTGCCGCTGCCGTGAATGGCAACCGAGCCCGTGGGGGCGCGGTGGATGTTTCATTGCAACCGAATGGTGATTTCATCCCGATCACAAAGATGTCAAGCCCGGTGCTTCCCGTTTTCTCGCTTTGTCAGGCCGCGGAAGCGGACCTCATGGGGGGCAGGCTGGGGTACTTCGAGTTGAGGAACTCGCGCGCGGTGCGGGCGACGATGGCGGTGCGTGCCAGGCACTCGGCGGCGGAGACGCGCGTGTTGAAGACGAGAATGAGGGCGAAATTGGCGTCGAGAGGCGAGGCGTAAACGAGGAAATCCCGGGATTCGGCGAGGAGGGAGGTGCTGGGCGGGAAGCCGCTCGCGGAGAGGGCGTCCCCGGCTCGCTGTCCGGCGGCGGCGAGCCGCGCGGTCAGTGTCTCGGCGTTGATTCGCGGGGGCAGGTCGCGCCAGACCGGAAGGCCCTCGCCGCTGGCGATGACGAATCCCTCGAGCCCCTGGCTCTTGCGGATGACGGCGGAGAGTTCCTCGAAAGTAAAGACATGAATGAAGCCGCCGGTGGGGGTGGCGTTGGCGTGGACGGCCTGGCGAATCTCGCTGAGGGTCGGGGCGGGGGGCTGGATGTTGCCCGCCGCGCCGATCTTCCGGCTGGTCTCCTCGCTGAAGGAGCCGGGGAGGGCGGCATCGATGACGTGAATGGCGGCCACCATGACGAAGACGACATGGACGAGGGCGGCAATGGGGTTGCCGAGAAGGTCGTAGAGGGCGCTCTGGGTGCTCATGGCCACCTCGTCGCGGAAGATGCCCGCGAAGATGAGGGCGGCGATGCAGAAGAACAGGCGTGTTATCACGAGGCCCAGGGAAAGGGCGGCGGCAATGGCGAGGGAGATGCGGGAGTTGGTGACGAGGGTCGCGGCGAAGTACACGCCCAACTCGACGAGGAGGAGGACAATGGCGATGGAGGAAGCATCGGCGAGCGGCGGGCGCGAGTAGGCAAAGGCCATCGGGATGGCGATCATCCCGAGGAGGGAGATCACAAGGATGGCAGTGGATCGATCAAGTGCCAGCATGGTGTGTTTTGCATCCTTCCCTTGGTTGTTCGGCGTGGCGCTTCAAAGGGGGGCGTCGTGACGGGTTCCGGGGCATAACTGGTCGAGCAATTGCAGTGTCCGGAGGAGGAAACGGCCCGCATTGGGCATCGAGGGATCGATGGCAACGGTGACCAGTCGTCTCTGGCGTCTGGTCACAATGATGAGGGCTTTTTGGGTTTCGATCATGGCTGTGGCAAGAATGCCGCCGTCGAGGTCGTGACAGGCGGTGGCCAGCTCCTGAAAGAGAATGTCGCTACTTTCGGCAAAGAGTTGCACGCCTTCAATACAAGATTTGCCCGAATCCAGATCGGTGACGGCAGTGGTGTGGATGAGTCCCAGGGGGGCGAGGCTTTGGCTGAGGGCGGCG
>CAYTRP010000181.1:5831-7183 GCA_964440195.1 uncultured Candidatus Sumerlaeota bacterium | reverse complement strand
CCTGCTCGACGAGCCGACGAACGACCTCGACGTGGGCACGCTGCGACTGCTCGAGGACGCGCTGGCGCAATACAAGGGCTGCGCGCTCATCATCAGCCACGACCGCTTCTTCCTCAACCGCATCTGCACGCACATCCTCGCCTTCGAGGGGGACGCCAAGGTGCGTCGGTTCGAGGGCAACTACGAGGAATACGAGGCCGCCCGCCGCAGGGAACTGGGCGACGCGGCGGTGGAAAACCGGCGCGCGCGGTACCGGAGATTGCCAAGGGTGAGCTGAGCGGTGGACCGCATCAGGATTTGGCAGTGAGAATCCGGAGGATGAGCTATTGACGCGAAAGGCCCTTCGCGTTAATAGTGTTCCTTGCTATTAACGTTTGTGTGAATAAGCGAGGGCCGAATGAAGCCAGGGCTGACAGGACGACCTACGCTCTCTTTTTCTGCCGGGCTCGCCTCGTAGCAGCAACAATTGCCATCCGCTTGCCGCCGTCATCAGCCCGAAACCATGCGGCGGCTGTGGCAAAGTCGTCGATCCAGAATTTGCTGGGTGCCATCGCCACGGGCTGCAATGTCGCCATCTCGTTCTCGCCCCTACCCGGCAGGAGCCAGCGCCCAAGCGTATACATGTAACGATCCCACTTGCCCGTGGAGGGCTGCATCGACACGGCGAGGATGTCGAACTCTCCATAACGGTACGGTCGAGTTTTCTCTCCGCCACCATCGTTGCCGGTCCGCGTTTTCTGTGTCTCGGTCATGAACACATTGCCTTCAAAGCCGAAGCGGGCGCCGTCCTTCATTACGGGCACACCTCGCTCGCTTCGCTGGAGCTTCACTTGCACCGAGACTCGGCCTTGAGCATCTTCCATCATATAGTCATAGGCATAATTGCCCTCGGGCGTTACGTCACGCCAGCCCTGCGGCTCGACAATCGGGACCACGAAGGTTCGGAAGGCCGCATCAACGATCACGCCCCGGAGCATTCTCCGGGTGAGCTCGGGGGCTCGGTGGACGGCCTCAAGGATCATTTCCGCCGGTGCACCAATGATCCGCTCGAACTCGTGGATGAGGTGGCGCTGTCGAAGTTCGCGGAACAGAATTTCCTGTTCCGCCGGGGAGCATTGTGCTAGCAGTTCCCGGATGACGGCAAGGTTCTCGTTACTCATGATTCGCGGTCTTCGGCCTTCCCGGCGGATGGGGCTCGAATGCCAGAACATCCGCGCGATTGACAAAGGAACGCCCGCCGATCTTGAGTGTGCGCAGGCGGCCATTGCCGACCAGCTGCGCGATGGCCTGCCGCGAGACGTTGCGCAGGCGCGCGGCTTCGGCTTGGGTAATCCAGTCCGAAGGTTCGAAGG
>CAYTRP010000181.1:0-5821 GCA_964440195.1 uncultured Candidatus Sumerlaeota bacterium | reverse complement strand
GTCCTCCGCACATGTTGTAGTACATGCAAAGAACTTTGTCAATGTATTTCTCGGTATACTCCCTTTACGCCGATGTACCCTACCAATGGTTTTTCTGGTGCCCAAGACAAGAATGAAGATTGAAGCCCCACAACTCGAGCTTTTTGTGAACCCGCAGGAGCATCCCTCCAAGTCGGTTCGAAGGCTCAAACCATTCTATCGCACCGGCGCGGGCGCTGCGTATCTGGGCGATTCGCTCGACACATTGCGCGCGATGCCCGACGGCTCTGTCAATCTGGCCTTCACGTCGCCACCCTACGCCCTCCACTTCAAGAAGGAGTACGGTAACGCCAGCAAGGCTGATTACGTGGAGTGGTTCCTGCCGTTTGCACGCGAGATTCAACGCGTGCTGACCAATGATGGCAGCTTCGTCTTGAACATCGGGGGTAGCTGGAATCCGGGAGCGCCTACCCGGTCACTGTACCACTACAAGCTGATGATTGCGCTTGTCGAGGCAGTGGGCTTTCATCTCGCCCAGGAGTGCTACTGGTACAATCCGGCAAAGATGCCCGTGCCCGCCGAATGGGTCACGGTGCGGAGGGTACGGATTAAGGATTCGGTCGAGCATGTCTGGTGGCTATCAAAGACACCGCACCCAAAGGCCGACAATCGGAAGGTGCTGCGCCCATACAGTGCGGACATGCTCCGACTGGCGAAGAAGGGCGTAAAGACAATGGTGCGGCCCTCGGGCCACAATATCAACTCGTCATTTGACAAGATCGAGTCGGGCGGTTCGATATCGTCCAACGTACTCGAGGATCAAACCGCCAATGAAATGCTGATCGCGGGCAACAACGCGGCCAACGATCTCTATACCAAGCGTTGCAAGGAGTCGGGTATCAAGATTCACCCCGCGCGCTTCCCGGCGGTGCTGCCGGAGTTCTTCATCAAATTGCTGACTGATGAGGGGGATCTGATTGTCGATCCATTTGCGGGTTCAAACACCACGGGGGCCGTCGCCGAACGTCTTGGGCGACGTTGGATTGCGGTGGAGTTGGTCGAGGAATATCTTGAGGCCAGCAAGTTCCGCTTCGGGGAGTAGTCCAACTTTTTCCCGCGACCTGCCCCTTGCCGGACTTGCCGCCCGTTGGACTTATGCCTGGGTTTCGCTTGCTTGAGGGTCTGTTTCCTGTAACGGTTGAGCATATGAAGAACTGCATCACGGTCGATCGCGAGCAATTGACGATACTTCCGCCACCGATCGGCGAGCTGATCCCCGACATCGCCATCCACGCCGGAATTTCGTTTCCCACCGCCGCTCGTGCAGTCGATGGCCTTGAGCAACTCGGAATCCTGCGCGAGGTCACCGGACGGACGCGCGACCGGGTCTTCGCCTATGCGGACTACATCGGTATCCTGAACGAAGGGACGCAGCCTCTGCCATGAAGTATTGTCAATGACCAGAACCAAATCCAGACCCGCGGCGACCCCAGCCATGCACACACCCTTCATGCAAATCGCCACAAGGTTCCACTATCCGCTCCTCGCGGCGGTGATGCTGGTCTTCACCGCTTGCGCGGGGCGCGCGGAACGAGTGCCTGAAATGAATCACGACACGAAACACGCACTGGCCGCTGAAATCGACCGCCTGGTCACCGAGGCATTTCCCGATCCCACGGCACCGGGATGCGCCGTGCTGGTCCGCGTCGATGGGGAGACGATCCTCGCGAAGGGCTACGGCGTCCGGCATCTGGAATCCGGCGAGCCGATCGCGCCGGACACGAACTTTCGACTGGCATCGGTGTCGAAGCAGTTCACCGCCTCGGCGATCCTGCGCTTGCGCGACCAGGGGAAGTTGCGCCTCGACGAAACGCTTGTGGATGTGTTTCCCGATTTTCCCGGGTACGGCCGCGCGATCACCATCCGCCATCTGCTCAATCACACGGGCGGCGTGCGCGGCTACGAAGGATTGATGCCGCGCGACACGACAGTCCCGATTCTCGACGCCGGGGTGTTCGAGATCCTGGCGGCGCAGGACTCCGGTAACTTCGCTCCGGGCACGGCGTATTCGTACAGCAATTCCGGCTACGCGTTGCTGGCCATGATCGTGGAAGCGCGCTCGGGCCAACGGTTCGCGGACTTTTTGCGCGACGAGTTCTTCGTGCCGCTGGGCATGATGGACACCGTCGCGTTCGAGAACGGGCGCTCGGAGGTGCCCCGGCGGGCCTACGGCTACCGGCGCAACGCCGACGGATCGTGGCGCTTCTCGGACCAAAGCATGACCAGCTCCGTCCTTGGCGACGGCGGAATCTACAGTTCCGTCGAGGACTATGCCAAGTGGGCGGACGCGTGGCTTGCCGGAAGCGTGCTGTTGCCCGATTCGCGCCGACTGGCGTGGACGCGCGGGTTGCTCGACGACGGGACCGCGACGCAATACGGCCTTGGCTGGATGATCGACGAGAACGACGACGGGTTGCGGCGCGTGTACCACACGGGCTCGACGTCGGGCTTCAACAACTGCGCGCGGTTGGTTCCTGACCGGCGACTGTGCGTCGTCATCCTGAGCAACCGTGTCGGGCCGGAGCCCGAAGAACTGACGGCGCGGATCGAGGAACTGGTGCTCGGGGCGCTGTGAGTCGGCTCCGGCCCCAGCACCGCCGCGTAGCACCATCGCCGGAAGAGCAGGACTGTTCGTCGCCACCCTCGATTCATACCTGAACTGGAGCCCCGCGTCTGTCCGAGATTGCCTTCGCAAAAGGGGTTGCTGCTCCCTTTCACCCCTCAAGGGCTTGACTCGTGAAGAGATCGCTTCTACGTTATTCGCGGGTCTGCGACGGGAACTTCCTTGATGCTCCTGCGCAGTTTTGGGAGGCCTCAACCGGGATTGGGGGAGGCGATTCTCTCGTTGTCAAAGCGGACACATGAAGGCCAGAGCCGGAGATGCCTCTTGGGAATCGCGACGAAAGCTCAAGTTCAGGCTTTCCTCAACGACTTTTGCCCTGCGGCCCAAAAAGGAGAGGTGGTCTACGCCGGTCAGCGCGAGGAGAATCGCCGCTTTCGAATGGCCAATGGGCTGGACCACGTCACGATCATGGAGTTGCTCGCAAGTCTTGCGGTTGAGATGTATTCCTCGGGCCCCGAACCCCATTACAAGCGGCCCCAACACAGCGTCTGGAAATTCGGGCCCGACTGTCGCGGTATTCCGCTCTATGTAAAGCTCGCCGATTGGAGACCCGGTCATCCCTACTTTCACTGTATCTCGTTCAAGGCCGCCCAGCCGCCGTTGCAACTCCCTTACAGGAAGTGAGGAGCCATGAATAACACCAATCAGCCCATCGAGCGTCGCACCTTTTGCCCCCAATGCCTGACCGAGGCAGACTATGAGGTACTCCGTCGCCCCGTTTCTATCGAGTTCAGAGGCAAGACCTACCAGAGTGAGGAGGAAGTCGCCCGCTGCAGCAATTGCGGCGAGGAATTCGATATGTTCCACCTCCTCGATCCGCTCACCAACGTGTACGACCAGTATCGCCGAGAGCATGGCTTCCCCGCGCCGGAACAGATCCGCATCTTGCGCGAGGCCATGCACCAGACCGAGGAGACCTTCGGCCGCCTGCTCGGCGTCGACAGCAGGACCATCCGCCTCTATGAAAAGGGAGCACTCCCCACGGACGCACATGGTCGCCTGCTGTCGCAACTCGTCCGGCTCCTTTGCCCACCCATGCCCGCGTCCGAGAAAGTGAGCGAGACGCCCCCCATGTCCACCTGGACCGTGCAGACCTCCGTCGACTGGCGCATATTTCGCCTCGCTCATTCTATGAAGCCGGCCAAGGTCTGCCTTCTGGACTCCGAGCCCCTGATCCCGGCGGCGTGACCATGACCACCCGCATCGAACTGAAGGACTATCGTTTCACCAACCTCCAGATCCAATGGGTCCAGCAACCCTTGGATCCGGTGAGCGTCGTCCCCTCTGTGGATATCTTCGATGGCAAGCCCCCCGAGGAATTGCCAAACACACGGTTGGTGCGGCTCGACATCCGGACGGCGCCGCCCCCCGAGCATGCCGGGTATGAGATCGCGCTCTCCATCGTCGGTGTCTTCGATATCCACGCCCCCGGCGACGACCCGGCCAGGACCCACTCCATCGTCATGGCCAACGGCGCCACCATTCTTTATGGCATTGTCCGTGCCGAGATCGCAAGCCTCACCAGCAATTTCCCCGCAGGCCGCGCCCTTCTCTCCACGGTCTACATGCACGAAGTGCTCAAGCGCCAATCCGAGCGGCCCAGCACCGAGGCGCCAGGCACCGAGAGCTAATCGCTTTCCAGTCTGCCTTGTCCAATGGGTGCATCTCGCGGATTTGGTGGCATTCTATAGAGGATTGATATTTCACATCTTACGAAACGGGTCCGTGTGTGCGGCAAACGCTCGCGGGAGTCGCTTGATTGGTTCATCAAGTCTCCTGAATTCAACGCTACGAAGAGCAAATTTCTGGGAAGTTGCTCTGACCGTCTCACGGATCCGGGAGACGCACCCTTGTCCAGTTCCCCCTGCAATTGGTGTTGTCCTTGACGGCGCGGTTGGAAACGGTTGCCGATAACGTGAGCAACCTGCGGGGAGTCTCAATATGACGAAATGCAACGTTTGCAGCTACGACAACAAGGCCGACGCAAAGTTCTGCCTGAACTGTGGCGCGAACCTCAAGGACCAGGCTCCCATCATTGAGGAAGACGACGGCTATGACGTCGGCGAGGAAGCCACCGTCATGATCGACCCCGCCGCCATGCAGCGCCGCAGCCAGGAAGAAATGGCCCGGGAGCGCCAGTCCGCCGCTCCGCCCCCGCCTCCCCCGGCCACTGCTCCGCCGCCTCCCCCGGCCCCTGCTGCCCGTGCCCCTCAAGCCCCGCCACCCGCCGCGCCGGTCGCCCCTCCATCTCCGCCCCCCGCACCCTCGGGTGGATCGAGTACCCCGGGCGGCCCGATCCTTATTCTGGCCCTTGTCGCCGCCGTCCTCTTCCTGTTGGTCGTCGTGGTCGTCCTGGCCGCACTCTTGTTCCTCACCTGACGACACGGAAAGCCCCCCGCGCCCTTGGCTCCCCCGCCCCCCCATGCACAGGTCGCGCTGTACCCGGGATCGTTCGATCTCCTGACCAACGGCCATTTGGACCTGATCAAGCGCGGCCAGCGCCTGTTCGACCACCTGATCGTTGCCGTCGGCATCAACGTGTCCAAAAAGGGTTTCTTCGGCATCGAGGAGCGCCTCTCCATCCTCCAGGAAGTCACCGCGCCGTGGGAAAACGTCGAGGTGTGCCACTTCGACGGCCTGACCGTGGACTTTGCCCGGCAGCGCGGGGCCAGCTTCATCATTCGTGGTTTGCGCGCCGTTTCGGATTTTGAATTCGAGCTTCAGATCGCCCTCATGAACCACCGGCTCAACTCCTCCATCGAGACCATCTTCCTCGCCGCCGAGACCGAGCACATCTTCATCTCCTCGCGCATGATCAAGGACGTCTGGACCCACGGCGGCGACATCTCCGAGTTCGTGCCCACGCCGGTGCTCCGCGCCCTCGAGCGCCGCAAGAGCCGCGAGACGGACATCGAACAGTCCCGGTTGGGCTCGGGTGGTTGAACAACCAACAGCGGGGCGCGGGGTGCCCTCTCGCATCCCCATCGGGGCTCCGTCGCCATGATGCCCGACCTGCGCGCGTGGCGCCAGTACTGGACCATGTTCGAGGGACTGCGCCTGCGCCTTGCCATCGGCGCCGGCCTCGCCCTCATGCAGGCCCTCGTCGTCCTGCCCCTTCCCTACATCCTCAAGGAACTGGTCGACACGCTTTCGCAGCAG
>CAYTRP010000180.1:1881-7228 GCA_964440195.1 uncultured Candidatus Sumerlaeota bacterium | reverse complement strand
GATGGGAAGTCCACTCGTCTCCCAGTGTGAAGGGGGAGGAGGGATTGGTTCTGCCCAGAAAGACGTCCGGCTTGCGGCGCAGGGTAATGTTATTGCCGTAGGCGGCCGAGATGCCCACCTGTCCGATGGAATCCACGACGGTGGAATCGCGCCTCAGCACGATGGGGTCATCGCCATTGAACCAGAGGGAGTTGCCCTGGTCGCTCATGTCCGCCCGCGAAAGCAGATCCGGATCGGTTGCCGCTTGATGGACGATGACAAAGGTCCCCAGCGGCGGCACGGCACCGCGGCCCGCCAGGGACAACTCGACGACGGGGGCAGTGCTCGCCCCCGAGTGCATGTCGATCGTGTAGGCGCTCAGGTCAATCGCGGCACCCGTGGGGTTGAACAATTCCAGCGCCCGGTTGAACCCGACGTTTCCCTTTGCGTATTCGCTCAGGATCAGATCGATACCGCAACCCGAACCCGAACCACCGGGTATTGCCGAGCGAATGGGGGACGGTCCGGATTCATTGCCGGAAGTATCCACTGCCGACAGGACATAGTAGTAACGCGTGCCATTGGCGACCGACTCGTCAAGGAATCCCGAGGCCGAGGCGCCAAGCGATTGATAAAGGTCCGTGGGAGGGGAGGTTGTGTTGCGAAACAGGCGATAGCCGGCGATATCGTCCTCGGAATTCGCGTCCCATTGGAGGTAGAGGAAGCCGTTGCCCGCGAAGACAACGAGTCCGGCGGGGGGCGCGGGGGGGGTGCCATCGACGATGGATGTGGCCGTCGCCTGGTTGCTTGGGGGAGACTCGTTGCCGTCGATGTCGAACGCGGTCACGTGGTAGAATGTGGGCGTACCGGGGCTGATCGTGGAATCCCGGAAGAAATTGAAGGGGGGAGTGATCTCGGTGAGGGGAGTGTCAAACGGGCCGGCGGCGCTTTCGGAGCGGAAGACGCGATAGCCGGCAAGATCCAGCTCGGTGTTTGGATTCCAGGTCAGATCGATGAAACCCACGCTGGGAGTGGCGGCGAGACCGGTGGGGGCGGAGGGCGTCGCGAAGTCGCCGGTGCAGGTGCCCAGGTAGATGCAATCGACGAACTGCGGATAGTCGATGAATGGATTGCGATTGTTCTGTGCGGCATACAGGCGGTCGTTGCGGCGTCTTTCCCAGTCGTTGGGCGGGTCGTCGTGGTGCCACTGGATCAACTCGGTCAAACGCCCCATCTCGGCGAAAGCGGGATTGGTGTTGCTCAGGAGCAGGTTCAACTCGCCGCCGGTACCTTCGTACCGGATGTCCATGTAGAACAACGCGCGGGCGATGTCGCCCTTCGAGGCGTTGCTTGGCTCGAAGACCGTGAAGCCGCCAAGGCCGGTTCCGAGTTTGTTGCCGTAGGCGTCCGGGTTGCCGCCCGTGGGCACGATGCCGAACGGGTGATTGCTCCTCCGGCCGTTGATTGCCGGCACCGATGGCATCAGCGCGTGCACGTCGGTATGGTAGGGCGTGACGGTGCCGCCGAACTTCGATTGCGGGAACACATGCTCGCGGTCCCATGTGCTCCCGGACGTCCAGGTCTTGTTGATGGAGTTGTTGGAATAGATCAGGATGATGTTGGCGGAGTTGTTCGGGTCCTCGTTCGCGTCCTGCAGGATGCCAATGACGTTGGCATACGAACGGACGGTGTGCCCCGTCTTGACGATCTGGTGGAGCGACGCGCGCAGCGCCGCCGCGCTGGTGTCGTCCACGTCCTCGTAGTATCCGCCCGGGATCTGCCCGAACGAGACGCCCACCCAGCCACTCAGCAAGAACACCAACAGCATTCTCAAGCGGACATGTATACTCATGAAAAAACGACGATTCATTCCGCCTTGCCGGCGAGAGCCGTCAACTCCTCGTCGGATTTCGCCGCGGACCAATCGCCAAATGACTGGCCATTCGCTCCAGCACCCTGCCACGCCGACAGCATGGCCGCGATTCGAGGCGCCAACTCGGCGGTCGTCACGCCCTCCGCCACCAGGCGGTTCATGCGCGTGCCGAGGCGGTCGCCACCGGCATACAGGTTGTACTTGTTCGGACCGCGCCCGATGATGCCGATTTCAGCCGTTTCCGGGCGCGCGCAACTGTTCGGGCAACCCGTCATGCGGATCATCACATGATCCTCGCCGTGGCCCAACTTCTCGATGCCGCCAATGACCTCGGGCATCACGCGTTCGGCCTCGGACAGCGCCAGCCCGCACAGCGGCAACGCCGGACAGGCCATTTCCAACCGGCGCACCGGGCTGATTCCCTTGTCCGTCGGGATGCCATGCTCGTCGAGCATCGCCTGCACGGCCGCCTTGTCCGCATCCTTGATGTTCGCGATGATGACGTTGTGATGCGGCGTCAGGCGGATCGACGGCCTGAAGGCCTCCACGATCTTGCGCAGGCCGCTGCGAAAGCGGAAGGAACCCTCGAAGTCCTTCACGCGCCCGTTCTCAACCCATGCCCCGACATACCACAGGCCGTCCTGCGCCTGCCGGTGCCATCCCAGGTAGTCGGGTTGTGTCCGAACCTTGATCCCCCTTGGCGCGCCCAATTCCTTGCCCGCGTATTGGTGTACCAGTCTCGTGAATTCCTCCACGCCAAGCCGGTCGATGGTGTACTTCAACCGGGCCTGGTGGCGGTTCTGACGATCGCCATGGTCGCGTTGCACTTCGATGATGGCCTTCATCGCGGTTAGCAGGTCTTCCTTCTGCACGTTGGCGATGTGTGTCCCCAGCCGAGCATAGGTTTCCGCCTTGCTGTGGCTGTGGCCGAGTCCGCCACCCGCCAGGATTTCGTAGGAGGCGATCCTGCCGTCCCGCGTCTCGGCGATCACGCCAACATCCTGCGTGTAAACGTCGATGGAGTTGTCGAAGTCCGTCGCGAAGCCGATCTTGAACTTCCTCGGCAGGTACTGCTGCTTGTAGAGCGGGTCCACGAAGCCCTTCTCGCCGTGCGTGTCCTTGGTGAAGACCACGCCGCCGTCCGGCTCGATGCGCACGCGCTCGTCGTCGAGCCACAATTCATAGTAGGCCTTTGAGGCGGGCAGGAATTTCCGGAATGCCTCGTAGGCGTATCCCAGCAGTTCCTCCGCGCAGTCCTTGTATTCCTCCGCGATGTCCGCCACCGGGCACGCCATGACGTTGCGCACCACGTCGCCGCACGCGGCAAGCGTCGTGATTTTCTCCAGGTGGTTCAGGTCGTGAATCAGGTTGCGCAGGTTGCCCTTCAGCACGCCGTGGAACTGGAAGCCCTGGCGCGAGGTGATGCGCAGGTCGCCCTGCCCGTACTTGTCCGCCAGGTCGTCGCAAAGGAGGTATTGCTCCGGCGTCATCACGCCACCGGGTGCCTTGGTCCGAACCATCATCGAGTAGTCTTTTTCCATCTTCGCCTTGCGGCGTTCGGCGCGCACGTCGCGGTTGTCCTGCTGATAGGTGCCGTGGTGCTTGAGGAGTTTGGTGGTATCCTCCTCAAACATGGTCCTGTCGTTCTGCAACTCGTCGGCGATGGGCCCATAGAGGCCATTGCTGTCGATCTTGAGTTGTTCAATGGCGGGGATCTTGGGCGTCTCGCCGTTCTTGCCGTCGCTGCCGGTCATTCAGGAACCTGCCTGTTGGAGTTTTGCTTTGCGGGCTGCCGCGGCAAAGTCGGCAAATGCCGCCCTCAACCGTGTCGCGCCCTCTTCGATATCCCGCGTGGTAATATTCAGGGGCGGAAGAAAACGCAGGACGCGATCCGCCGTGCAATTGAAGAGGATGCCGTGCTCCCGTCCGATCACGACGGCATCGGCCCCCGGAACGGTGAGGACGAGGCCCTGCATCAGTCCGATGCCGCGCACGGTTTCCACAAGGTCGGGGTACTCGCGCTTGAGGTCCTCGAGCACGCCCCGCCATGCGCATCCCTTGACGCCCACTTCGCGAAGAAACCCGGTGTCGAACACGCGCTCGCAAACGACGAGCCCGGCGGCGCATGCGACGGGGTTGCCGCCAAAGGTGGTGCCATGGGTTCCCTGGACAAGATGTTGGGCGAATTCGTCCTTCATCAGGACGGCGCCCAGCGGCAGGCCTCCGCCCAAGGCCTTTGCCAAGGGCACGATGTCGGGCGAGGCGTCGAAGTGCTGATAGGCAAAAGAGCGGCCGGTTCGGCCCATGCCGCATTGGATCTCATCAAGAATCAGGGCGACATCCAGGGCGCTGCAGCGCTCCCGCAGGCCATCGAGGAATTCCCTGGTGCACGGCGCAATTCCACCCTCGCCCTGCACCGTCTCGACCAGCACGCCGGCGAATGTGTCGTCGAGGAGGGCGTCGATGCTGGGCAAGTCATTGAGGTTGGCGAATTCGAATCCCTCGCAGAGCGGGTCGAATCCCGCGCGCACCTTGGGAGAGAACGTGGCGCTCATGGCGGCATAGGTGCGTCCATGAAAGCTGCCCCGAAAGCACAGGATCTTGTGGTGGCCCGGTCCCCGTTTGTTGAGGGCGGCGAGGCGGGCGATCTTGATGGAAGCCTCGGTGGCCTCGGTGCCGCTGTTGGCGAAGAAGATCTTGTCGAGACCCGACTCGGCGAGAAGGCGCTCGGCGAGCGCCACCTGCGGCTCGATCACGAAGACATTCGAGCAATGGATCAGTTTCCGGGCCTGGTCGTTGATCGCCTCGATGATGGCGTCGTCGCAGTGCCCGAGCGCATTGACGGCGATTCCCGACAGGAAGTCGATGTACTCCCGCCCGTCGGCATCGAGGCATCGGGCACCGTGGCCGGCGATGAGGGCTGCCTTGCGGGTGCCGTAGTTGGGTGCGAAGACGGTACTGGCCCGGGACAGGAGGTCTGTCATGGCGGCTTTGGTCATGGCGGAATCCGGCCCCCATCGCCGGCAGGGGGATGATCGTTTTTTCGGGCTTCGTCTCAAGGACTATTCCACGGCGGGGAGTTGCGGCCGCTTTCTCCACCAGTCGCCCGCCGCGTCGAGCAGACGCCGCTTCCAGCCCTGGCGTCGCACCGCGACCAGCAATTCCAATTCGGGCCCGAACCCACGCTTGAACTGAGCGATGCCCGGCGTGTTGGCTCCAACCCAGTCGTAACAGCGGGGGAGGCCCCGAGCCTCGGTTTGCTCGAGGATTGCCGCATGAAGGAGTGTCGGCGCCCCGGTGCCAAGGGTGGCGGGATCGGAGGCCCCCGCGAGATAGTACACCCGGTGGGCATCGAAACCCACCAGGGCCATGGCCTGTGCGGGGGCGCCCGGCGGGCCAACGCGGACCTGGAAGCCAAAGCCCGTCTGGTGGAGCCATGTGCCAAGTCCTTCAAGATGCCGGGCGGTGGCGCCATCGAGTCGCTGGCGCGTTGCC
>CAYTRP010000180.1:0-1871 GCA_964440195.1 uncultured Candidatus Sumerlaeota bacterium | reverse complement strand
GGGCCCGACGATAGACGACGTAGAGCTCCGAGGCGGGCGTGCCACCCATCCCGTCCAGACCAGGGGCCGGACGTCCAGATCGCCCGGTGCGAAGATCAGCTCGACATGATCCACTCGTGGCGGGATGGCGCGCGAGAGGACTTCGAGGACCTCGCGCCAGGCCCGCTCCCGCTTTGTGGGGTCGTGCTGTTCCTGGGCCTCCGGGCAGCGCACGCCGCCAAAGCCGGCAAACAAGGGGGACAGCCACTCGGTCAATCCGCGCCGCCGCCGTTCGATGAAGGAGCAGGATGCCACGACCTGTTCCTTGCGCTTGATGGCCAGTTGCACCGGCCGGAGCGGCGGGGACACGGCCTCGCAAAACTCGGCGCGTTGCAGCAAGAAAGGCGATGCCTGCTCATGCCAGGCATCCGAGGGGCTCGAGATCCACTCTGCATTCAGCTCGCTCACGATTCGGATGAGGTGTCCGTGATGGGGGGTAACAGCACCTCCAGTTGCTTCTGCATCTCCTCGCTGTCCCATCCCGTGTAGGCGCCCACACGGCGAAGGACGATCTCGCCCCCGGCGTTGACGACAAAGGTGGTTGGGAGCCCCTTGATGTCGAACTCTTCGGGCAGGCTTCCGGAGGCGAGCGCGACGGGGAGTGAGTATCCATTGTCCTGGATGTAGCGCCGTACCAGGGATGGCTCTTCCATCACGGAAACCGCAAGGACGCGAAGGCCTTTCCCTTCCATGGCTCCGTGCAGGCGGTTCAACGCGGGTTTCTCCACCCGGCAGGGGGGACACCACGTCGCCCAGAAGTTGAGTACCAGTACGTCTCCGTGGAACTCCTCCATGTGGATTTCGTCGCCCGTCCCGAGGTCGGTCACATACCAATCGAGCGGGGCCATCGGGCCGGAGGCTTCGATCGCCGGCACGCCCGGAACAAGCGCGCGCAACAATGCGGCAAGAACCACCACGACACCCAATAGCGCGATGGCGGTGGCGGAGAAGACGATCGCAACCAGCAGTCTTGTTCCAGACTTGGTCATGACTTGTCCTTGTTTCCGAAAACCCACTTCATGCCCTGCGGGCGCACCAGAATGGATTGGTCCGCGGCGATGTCCTCTCCCGCCCAGATCTTGCCGTCCGGGTAGCGTACCTCGATGCGCTTCACCTTGGTCGCCTTCCCCAATCCAAAATGCGCCACGGGTTCCATTTGGCAAAGGTAACCGCTCCCGCCGTCGATGAAGCGGATCATGGGGCGTTCGTCGCCTTCGGCGAAAAGCGTGATCCGGGCGCCGATGGCGGGTGCGCCCTGTTCCGTTTGCGCATGGACCCGCAGCCAGTGGTTCCCGTTGGGCGTGTTGAGAAACAAGGCATTGGGCATGGGCGACATTTCCCCATGGGAGACGAACAGGTCGAGAAACCCATCGCCATTGATGTCCCCCACCGTCGCACCCGTCCCCAAACCCTCCGGCAACGACAACGGCCCCGGATCCACCTTGACAAAGGTTCCGTCTCCCTCGTTGTGAAAGAGCCGGTTGGGTTCCCCGATGTTATTGAAGAAAAGATCCTCCCATCCGTCGTTGTCGTAGTCAAAGGCGATAACCGTCCGAACGCGCGAGGGCTCGGCCATCTCCGCAGAAGTGACGTCGAGAAAGGTGCCGTCTGGCCGCTGCTTCATCAAGCGGTGCGGGCCTTCCCAGTTTCCCCAAACAAAGTCAACCAAGCCGTCGCGGTCGAGATCCAGCAGTGCAAGCCCTCGCGCATGTTGGCGCGGGTCGGCGAGGCCCATGACCCGCGCGTAGTCCATCCATCGTCCGTCCGCCTCCCGGCGGAACAGGCGGTTGACATCGTTCTCGTTGGCCGTGAAGAGGTCCATGCGACCGGTG
>CAYTRP010000179.1:7004-7260 GCA_964440195.1 uncultured Candidatus Sumerlaeota bacterium | reverse complement strand
AGTTCGGGAAGGCCGTACGGCTTGGTCAGCACCGACGAAGCCCCCGCATTCAAGGCTCGAACCTCCAGATCCTCCGAGTACTCCCCGGTGACCAAAACCGTTCTGATCCTCGCGCCCGCCTCACAGTGCAACTGAAGCGCCTCCAGCACCTCCAAGCCGTCCATGGTGGGCATGTGCCAATCAAGAAGGACGACGGCCCGCGCCAGCTCGGGCAGGCGAACCAGAAACAAGAGGGGGTCCTCCAGGCACTCCACCT
>CAYTRP010000179.1:3786-6994 GCA_964440195.1 uncultured Candidatus Sumerlaeota bacterium | reverse complement strand
TCATCCAGAACCAGAATGGGAACGTCCGTTCCGGTGCTCTCCCGCAGGCTCATCAAATCGCTCCGGTGTGAGAGGCCTCCAAACGCCCCAACAAGTCGTCCGCACGCCGATCCGCGCCAGTCAAACCGGGGGCAAAACCATTGTCCACCCAAAAAGGACGGTGCTTGCCGTTGGGCCTTGAGGCGCGTCCGTTATCCCTTGGCACCCATCGGTTTGGACGGCACCCTCCGCCCATGAATCCGGTCCTTCTGCGCTTCAGCGACAACTTCTACATCGGCACCTACGGTGCCCTTGTCGCACTCGGCCTTCTGGCGGGTGTGCTTCTCGCCGCATGGCGTCTCAAGCAAAAGGGCGATCCTCCCGAACTCGCCTTCGACCTCACATTCGTGGCCGTTCTCAGCGGATTCCTCGGGGGACGCATTGCCTTCATCCTCACCGAGTGGAGTCTCTTCCTTGAGAATCCCGCCGCCCTGATCTTCTCGCGCGACGGATTCGTCTTTCTCGGTGGCTTGATCGGGGGCGTTGCCTGCTCCTTTGTCTACCTCGCCAGACGCGGGATCGCGATTCTCCCCTTTGCCGATGTCATGACCCCCAGCCTGGCGCTGGGCCATGCCTTCGGTCGCCTCGGGTGCCATTTTGCCGGCTGCTGCTTTGGCAGCGTCTGCACCATTCCCGGAGTGGGAATGTCTGTTCCCCGCCAGGAGCAACCGGACGGAACCTTGTTCTACAACGCTTTCAGCGACCAGTTGTGGCGGGGCAAAGTGGAGCCCGACGCCCTGGCCAGTCTCCCCGTCTGGCCGACGCAACTGTTCGAGGCTGGCGGTTTGTTCGTCCTGGCCGCCATCCTGTTATGGGTGGCCTCCAAGATCAACCGCGCCGGAGCCGTCTTTGCCCTCTATCTGGTGCTCTACGCCATCCTTCGGTTTGGAATCGAGATGCTACGGGGCGACGAGGCTCGGGGACTGCACTTCGGCGGCCTGTTGAGCACCTCGCAAATCCTCTCGATCCTCCTGCTGCCGGCCGCCGGCGGGGTCTGGTGGTGGGGTGGGAAATTCCCGAAGTGGGGCGAGCGCCCGGCACCTCCGTCCAAGTCCAATTCCCCCAAGCGAAAACGCTACACTTAAGGGGTCCGCGCAAATCCCAACGAATCCCACACTTCCCCACCGGGAAGCGCAGAAATTCAATTGCTCTTCGGGCCGGGTCTTTTGACTTCTTAACCCATGACTAACCGCACCGGCAGGCCCCACGGGCCCTGCACAGGCATCCGATTCTCCACCACCTCGGAGGGCCCAAATCCATGATCGCCGCCGAACGGCAACGACGCATTGTCCAGCATGTGACCCGCAAGGGGAGCGCCAAGGTTCTTGAACTCTCCGCCATGCTCAACGTCACGCAGGAGACCATCCGGCGCGACCTGGAAAAGCTCGAAGCCGACAACAAGCTCCAGCGCAGCCACGGGGGCGCCATCGCCATCGAGTCGCGCTATCACATCACACCCTTCGGCGAGCGCGAGGTCCAATACGTCGAGGAGAAAACGCTCATCGCGCAAAAGGCCATCCGCCACGTCTTCGAGGGCGACACGCTGCTCCTCGACAGCGGCACCACCATCGCCCAGTTGGCGCGCATGCTCCCCGACATGCCCATGACGGTGCTGACCAACAGCTACCATGTGATCCTCGAACTCGCCCCCAAGAAGAACATCTCGCTCGTCGCCATTGGCGGCATGCTGGACCGCCCCACCATGAGCTACCTTGGACCCAGCGCCGAGCAGCTCCTGGGGAACTACTTCGTCGACAAGGCCTTCTTCTCCTGCAAGGGCGTCGACGTCCAGCGGGGCATCACCGAGGCCAATGAGCACCTCAGCGCCTTCAAGCGGCGCATGATGGAGCACAGCCGCCTGCACTACCTCCTTGCCGACCACAGCAAGTTCAACACAAAGTCCCTCGCTGTCTTTGCCCGCGTGCAGGACTTCGACGAGATCATCACCGACTCCTCGGTCGACCGCAAGGTCGTGACCGCCTTCGAGAACCTGGGGTGCCCGTTGCAGATCGGCGGCACCCGGAACAACGGATGACGGAACCCACACGCAAACGACGCCGCCTTGGCGCGGTGCGCCTCGCCATCGGTGCCGTGGTGTTTCTCCTCGTCGGGGGCGTTTGGGGCCTATTCCTGCTTGGCGAACTTCGCGTCGAGCGCGTGGGCAGCGGCTCCATGGAGCCGAACTTCCTCGAAAACGACATCCTGCTCGTGAGCGCGTACCACGGCGGCGATCTCCGGCGTGGCGACGTCATCGTCCTGAACTCGCCCGACGATGACTTTGCCCCCCTGCTCAAGCGCATCGTGGCGGTCCCCGGCGATCGCATCGACACTCTCATGGGCGTCCTTCTCATCAATGGCGAGCCCAGCCCGCCGCCCGGTGCCCCCTATTGGTGGTCGGGATGGTCGGGCAAGGTCATCGACCTGGAGTTGGGTCCGCACGAGTTCTACGTGCTGGGCGACAATCGCGAGCGCAGCTACGACAGCCGCGACTTCGGACCGGTCCCCCGCTCGCTGATCATCGGGAAACCCATTTGGAGGACCGGCCCCGCCGGCCGGCGGGGCCGGATCTAGGGTTCCGAGCGGGTGTGGGTGGCTTCCTGGATGGCGCGCCACATGGCGACCTCTCCCGGGCGATCCCGCGCCTCGGCTCTCTTGGCCAGACGCTCAACCGCTTCGCTGCTGCTCAAGCGCCAATGAATCGATGTCCACGCACGTGCCCCAAGTGTCGGAATGTTGAGCCAATCGATTTGTGGAGGCGGTTGATCTTGTCACGATCCAACAACCTGCCAGGCATCATGATGGATGGAAGGCAAAAGCGCCCTTGGCCTGTCGTTGCGTGGGCTTTCGCGGCAATTCTGCTCGCGTTCGCGGTCTTCACCGCGACGACGAGCGAGGGAGGCGAAGTGCCGTCGCCACGCGACGACCCCTTCGCGCTCCGCGTAATGACCTACAATATCCGGCATTGCCAGGGAACGGACAATGTCCTGAACGTGCAGCGCATCGCAAACGCGATCAAGGCGGCAAACCCGGACCTCGTCTCGCTGCAGGAGGTCGACAACCGCACGGCACGGAGCCTCTTCGTGGACCAGGCCGCAGAGCTTGGCCGCCTGACCGGCATGCACCATCGATTTGGAAAGGCGATCAATTACCAGGGGGGCGAGTATGGCCA
>CAYTRP010000179.1:0-3776 GCA_964440195.1 uncultured Candidatus Sumerlaeota bacterium | reverse complement strand
GCGCTGGCCGATCGACGAATTCGACGTCCACCTCCTGCCCACCGAGGCCGGACAGGAACAGCGCATCGCCATTGTCGCCACCATCATCGGCGACACGCGCCGGCCCACCATCGTCTTTGCCGGCGCGCACCTGCACAGCGGGGCGGAAAACCTCCGCCTGCCCCAGGCCGTGCGCCTGGTCAGCGAAATGCGGGGCTACGACACGCGCGCCAAGATTTTGTCGGGAGACATGAACGCCATCCCGACGAGCACCACCATGTCGGTATTCAAGAACGACTGGGTGGACACGACGCCCGACACGGCGCTCACCATTCCATCCGGCGTGCCCACCCGCAAGATCGACTACATCATGCTGGCCAAGGGCCACTCGTGGCGCGTCGTCCACGCGGAGGTGGTCGAGGAGCCGGTGGCCTCGGACCACCGGCCCGTGCTGACGGTCCTGGAGTGGGCGGGCGGCGATACCCTCTCAATCCGCTAGGGCCCGCCATCCCGTCAGCGCACGTTCGTGGACTCGAAGATCTTGTCCGCACTCGCCGCGACAAAGCCCTCGTAGAGCGTGCCCTGCGCGTCGGGATAGCGGCGCGCGAACTCGTAGTAGCACGTCGGGATCGTGCGCCTCACCCCTCCGGCGAATTCCACCTCGACCTTGTCCGCCAGGGTCGAGGCCTGCTCGAGCAGCACTGCCGGGGAGCCCTTGATCCGCCCGCCCGACGTGTTCAGCGGATACCCCTGCGCCTCGACAAAGTCGAGAAGCGTCTCCAATGTCGGCAACGTCTTCAGGTGGTTCACGCTGATCGTGAAGTGGTTCGCGCGCAGCCCCAACGCCGCCACCCAGCCCGCGTACTCGCTCTCGTCGAGCAGCGCCTGGTACGTTTCAAAGGACACCGGCGCCCACGGACGCCCTCCCCACAGGATCGACGGGTCGGCCGCCAACTTAGGGTCGGCCTGCGCGGACACGCCGTCGACGGCCGAACGCAACGCCGGGCTGAAGTGCGCCGTCTCCAACTCGCTCAGAAAGATTCGGGGATGTCCGGCGGGATGAATGTACCCGTACGCCCGCAGCTTCTTGTCCTCGAAGTGGTAGGGGGCGAACCGTTGATATCCAAGGGCCAGAACGTGGGGTTCCAGCGACTCCAGATTGATCGGCGCGCGATCATAGGTGCGAAACGCAATGTGGTCGTTGACGATCTTTTCTCCGCGCGCCGTCACCAGCGAGTGCAGCTTGCCGGCCGCCGGGGCGATGGAGATGTAATCCTGCCACAAATGGGCAAAAAACGATTCGGACGTAAGGGACATGGCCGTGCCTCGCAAGGGGTCGGGAATTGGACAAGCCGACCCAGTGTCCAAAGCCCCGGGCCGGGTGTCCAGCCCCATCTTTGGACCGGACAACTTCAGGAGTCGAAGCCGGTCCGCACCAATTCGCGGGACTTGCGGCGACGCTTGCCGGGATCGTAGTCTCCCGTGCGCCGCTTCATCCCGATCAACCGCAAGAGTGTCGGGCGGCGGACGGAGCCCCGCAGGACGCCCGTCCTGTCGAGGATCAAGTGCTGCGCGGGGCGCTCGACAAGCTCGTAGCACAGCATGGAGAACAACGTCAGCGTCAGGTAGAGGACCAGCATGGAAACGATGATCCCAAGCTGGAGATTCTCGACGAAGCTGTAGAGATGGATCGAGATGTAGTTGAAGTGGATCAGGTAAAGGGCGAAGGATATCTCCCCGAGATAAACGAACGGCTTCCACGAAAACAAGCGTCCGACCAACGAGGCCGGCGAGCAGATGAAGTAGATGATGATCCCGCTGAACAACGCGTTCAGCATGTTCCACCACATGCCCGTGGAGCGGGCCAGGTTGTCCCAGCTCGGCCCCTTGCCGAGGTTCATGAAGATGTGGTAGCAGACCAGGAGGATGCCGATGATGCTCGCCGCGATCGCCGCGTCGGCCACCCAGCCGCGGTTCAGGACCAGGTTGCGGCTCTTGATGTAAAGCAGGCCAAACATCATCCCGATGGCGAAGTCGCTCATGCGGCCGAAAATCGTGTAGAGGCGCATGTCGCTCTTCTCGGCCATGAAGCCGCCCCAACTCCACAAGCGGGCATCGTGGAGTTCCTCGCCCGCCTTGAAGAGCAGCGAGCACACAAGGACCATGAAGCCGATCGCCAGCGCGAACTTGATCCACTTGAATCCGTCCTCGGGCCAAAAAAGGCGCAGCCCCAGGATCATGAACGGCAGCGCCAGGTAGAAGCACTCCTCAACCGTCAACGACCAGGCCACGCCGATGCCCTGAAACTTCAGGTAGGAAAAAAAGCCCTGCGTCAGCGTCGCGTAGACGGGGAAGGGCTCGATGCTCATCCCGCTGGCCAGGTAGTAGATGAAGATGACGGCCAACAGGAACCAATAAAGCGGCATGATGCGGGCAAAGCGCTTTAGCCAGTAGAGGCGGAAGGACGTTCCGTTGAAGATCGAGTCGTAGTACCGCACGAGCAGCAGGAAGCCGGACAGGACGAAGAACAGCGTCACGCCGTAGCGCATCTCGAGCAACAGGACGCCGATCACGCTGTGGGAGACGTCGTAAAAGTGTTCTCCGCCGAACTGCTTGTACCCGAACGCGCAGATGTAATGATGCAGGAAGACAACGAGCGCCGCGACGAACCGCAGCGACGTGAGGGCCTTGATGTGGGACGGATGCGTCATGAAGAAGACCTGGTGAAGAGTGGCGGCGGAAGTCAGCCGGACCTGCAACGCGAATGGGGGCCTCATGGACCGCAAGAGCCGACGACCGGGTCTTTCCCCCCGGCAAGGCACCCTCCTCCCCGGCTTGCTGTCAACGGCAAGTCCGAATTCTCGTGAGAGCCTTCTTTCGTTGTCCCCCGGCCCCTATCCTGCTCCCTTCTCCACAAGGTGAAGATTTCATCCTCGGGAGAATTGCCATGAACCAGATCAACCGCCGGGACCTGATGACCGCTGGAGGCGCCGCCCTTGCCGCTTCCGCCTTTTTGGGGACCGCAAACGCCCAAGTCGATGCACCCGGGCCCGGTGCGCCGGATTGGCGCACCCTTGTCCCCGGCGCGGTCGATGCCGAGGGAAAGTGGGTGCTCCCCTCGCTCGGTTATGCCTACGACGCTCTCGACCCCCACATCGACGCGCGGACCATGGAGATCCACCACACCCGCCATCACCAAGCCTATGTGGATGGCTTGATTGCCGCCGAGGCGAAGCTGGCCGAGGCGCGCCAGAGCGGGGACTTCGGCCTCGTGGAACATTGGAGCAACAAGATCTCTTTCCACGGCGGCGGCCACTTCCTGCACTGCATCTTCTGGGACTGCATGGGCCCTGGTGGGGGCGGCGAGCCGCAGGGTGCCTTGGCCGAAGCCATCAACAGGGACTTTGGGTCGCTGGCCATGATGAAGAATCAGTTCGCGGCGGCATCCAAGGCCGTGGAGGGTTCGGGCTGGGGGATTCTGGCGTGGCAGGCGGCCTCGCGCCGCCTGACGATCCTGATGGGGCAGAATCAAAACCTGCGCAGCCAGTGGGGCATCGTGCCGTTGCTGGCGCTGGACGTGTGGGAACACGCCTACTACCTGAAGTACCAGAATCGGCGCGCCGCCTATGTGGATGCGTGGTGGAACACGGTGGCATGGCGCAAGGTGGAGAAGCGCTACGCCCTGCTCCAGCGGTAATGCCCTGAATGGGCCGGGCTGGCCGTGGGGCGCCGGGACTGCACCCTTGTCTTTCCCGGGATCATTGTTTGTGCGGGTTGGTTGGTTCTCGTGCCTGTTG
>CAYTRP010000178.1:0-7364 GCA_964440195.1 uncultured Candidatus Sumerlaeota bacterium | reverse complement strand
CCGCCAGCGTGGAGTCTTCGTGAAGACGGGAAGTCTTGCGTCGTGCCATGGGAGGGGTTTCCTTCCGCCCGCGATTGGGGCCCGGCGTTGAGTGCGACAGCCAACCTTGGGGCAAAGGGTGTGCCCCAGCCTGTCAACCAGCCAACGGTGGACATAAGATCAATAAAATCAATGAGATAAATTGAAATAGACCCAAGGGGTCCGATCTGTCTGATAGGCGGATTGTGCGGTTTATTGCACGGACCTGCCTCCCCAGTGCGGGTTTTCGCGCTGAAAATGAGGGGTGGGGGTGGCTCGGCACGGGACGCGCACGTCAAGGAGGGCCGCCTGTCTTTCGTGGATTTTCCCTGTCAAGGTGTGAAATCCTCATTGCCGCACTTCCCTCTCCCTCGCCAAACCCGCCCCATGAGTCTCGTCGGGAAAGGGCCATGGCTATGACCGGTGAAACGTTCGTCCCGATTTTCAAGTATCCCAAGGACGCCGCCGAAGTCTGGCGCCGCATTGCCCATGCGCCCTCCGACGGGCCCCACATCCGCGAAGTCGTGGCCCGCATCATCGAGGAAGTCCGCACGCGCGGCGACGCCGCCCTCATCGACGCCGCCGCGCGGTTCGACGGCCTGACGTTGCATCTGGAGGATTTGCGCGTGGACCCCGCCGTGCTCGAGGAGAGTTGGCGCATGCTCCCCTCGGACCTGCGCGCCGCGATGCGGCTGGCAAAGTCGCGCATCGAGGCCTTCCACAAGCGCCAGAAGCACGACTCGTGGGAGATGGAGGACAAGGAGGGCTTCCGCCTTGCCCAGAAGTGGATGCCCATGGCCAGTGCCGGGCTCTACATCCCCGGCGGACGCGCCGCCTATCCCAGCTCGGTGCTCATGAACGCCATCCCCGCGCAGGCAGCCGGCGTGCAGCGCATCGTCGCCATCACGCCCCCCCAGGCCGAATGGACCCGCAACCGCGGCATCCTCGGCGCGCTCCACCTGTGCGGCATCACCGAGGTCTTCCTCTCGGGGGGCGCGCAGGGCATTGCCGCCCTGGCGTGGGGCACGGAAACCGTGCCGCGCGTGGACAAGGTCGTCGGTCCCGGAAATGCCTACGTCGCCGAGGCCAAGCGCCAACTCTATGGCCGCATCGGCATCGATTCCCTTGCCGGGCCAACCGACGTCATGATCATCGCCGACTCCAGCGCGCCGGCATCCTGGATCGCCGCCGACATGATCGCCCAGGCCGAGCACGATCCCGAAGCGCAGGCGATCGCGGTGCTCATTGGCCGCCGCGACGCGCCCACCATCGCGGCGGAACTCCAGCGCCAGACCCAGGCCGCCCACCGCCGCATGATCCTCGAACAATCCCTCGCCCGTTGGGGAGCGATCATCGAGGTCACCAACGAGCAGGCCGCCATCGAGATCGCCAATCGCAAGGCCCCCGAGCACCTCGAAATCCTCACCACCTCAAACACCGCCCACGCCATCGCCGACGCCGTGCGCCACGCGGGCTCCATCTTCGTCGGCAAATACGCCGTCGAGGCCATCGGCGACTACATGGCTGGCCCGAACCACGTGCTCCCCACGGGAGGGACCGCGCGGTCCTTCTCGCCGCTCTCGGTGCAGGACTTCCTGCGCATGACCCAGATCATCGAATGCGGACGCCGATCCATCGAGGCCGTTGGAGAGGCGGCGGCGCTGTTTGCCGATTCCGAGGACCTGGCCGGCCACGCCGCCTCGATCCGCATCCGCCTGCTCAAGACGCCCCCGAAGCTGGAACCGCCCCCCAAGGAGCCCCCGCCGCCCCCGGCGAAGCCCGGAGCCAAGCCCTCCACGAAGGGCCCCGCCCCCAAGGCCGCCGCGAAGTCCGCCGCCGCCAAGGGAAAGGCCCCCGCCGCCAAACCCCAACCCCCGGCGAAGAAATCCTCTCCGCCCAAACCGGCCCCCAAAGTGCCCGTCGCCAAAAAACCCGCCGCAAAGCCCCCCGCCAAGAAGCAGGCACCCGCGACCAAAAAGCCCGCTCCCGCAAAAACCGCCCCCAAGAAAGCGGCGGCCAAAAAACCCGCCCCCAAAAAGGCCGCCACCCGGAAGCCGGTCGCCAAAAAGAAGTAACGGGATAGGGACGCCAACGCGCCGACTCACGGGTCCTTCCCCGCAACCGTGCAGATCAACCTCGCGATCCTTGGCGGGGGAGAGTCACCCACTGAACTTGCCAGTGTGTACGATGCCTTGAACCATTGTTGCACACCATGTCGGTGCAGGCTCACATCTTGGAACTCGCAACGCCGAACTCGGAACTCACGCTGCAACCCTTGATTGGTGATTCGATCACATGCTCCGGGCATCGCCCCTCACGAAACGTGACACGCACTATTGAAAAGACATATTGGCGCCGGAGTTGTCAATTAAAAGACATTTTCCGAATCTCGAATTCTCCATTCACGCTTCCTCTCAAATCCCAAACACCGTCCGCCCCCAGAAATACATCATCACGGTGATGAGCACCGCGCCGAAGAGGCTCAACGCCAGTCCCGCGCTGGCCATGTCGCTGACGCGCAGGCGGCCGCTGGAGAACGCGATGGCGTTGGGCGGCGTCGCCACCGGCAGCATGAACGCGCACGAGGCCGAGATCGTGCCCGGCACCATCAACAACAGCGGATGCACGTCCAGTTCCAGCGACAACCCCGCCAGCACCGGCAGCAGAATCTGCGCGGTGGCGGTGTTGGACGTCACCTCCGTCAGGAAGGTGATGACGAGGCACACGGCGAGGATCAGGAAGAACGGATGCAGGCCACCGAGCAGCGCCAGCCGCTCCCCGACCCACAGCGACAATCCCGAGTCCTGAAACGCCGCCGCCAGCGCGAATCCGCCGCCGAACAACAGCACGATCCCCCACGGCAGCTTGCCAAACGCGTCGCCCTCCAGCAACCGCTCGCCGCGCCGCATCCGCGACGGCACGATGAACAGCACCGAGGCGAACGCGATGGCCACGACGCCATCGTTGATCATGCCGCGCGTCGCTTCCGGCAACAGGAGCGACCACCCCGGGATGGTCATGCCGGGGAGGACGAGGCTCTCTCGCGCGAGCCACGCGAAGGCCAGCCCCGCGAACACGGCCAGCACGACGCGTTCCTCGAAGCCCATCGGCCCGAGGCGCCGGTACTCCGCGCGGATGATGCTCACGTCGATGTCGAGCCTTGTCCCGCCGCCCCGCTTCATCCGCCATGCCAGCCACGCCCACGCGAACGCGAGCATGACCACCGCCAAGGGAAAGGCGAACAGCATCCACCGCACGAAGTCGATGGGCGGGTGGTCGGGGAACTGCGTGGCGTAGATCCCCGCCAGCGCCATGTTCGGCGGCGTGCCGACCAGCGTGGCGAAGCCGCCGATGCTGGCCGCGTAGGGAATCGCCAGCATCACCCCGCGCCCGAACGCCGCGACCTTCTCGCGCCCGGCGATCTCGTCCAGGTTGGCAAGGATCGCCAACGCGATGGGCATCATCATCATCGTCGTGGCCGTGTTGGAAATCCACATGGAGACGAACGCCGTCCCCGCCATGAAGCCGAACAGGATCGCCACGGGCTTCGCGCCCACCGACACCAGGATGCCCAGCGCGATGCGCCGATGCAGGTTCCAACGCTCCATCGCCGCCGCCACCAGGAACCCGCCGATGAAGAGAAAGATGATCCAGTTGGCATACGCGCCCGCGACCTTGGCGCCGTCCTGCACGCCCAACACCGGGAACAACACGATCGGCAGCAACGCGGTGGCCGCCAGCGGGATCGCGTCGGTGATCCACCACGCGGCCATCCACAACGCCACCGCCGCCGTGCGCGTGATCGCCGGATCGCCCAGGTCGGCGAACAACAGCGTCAGCAAAAACAACAATGGCCCAAGCACCAGCCCAATGCGCCGGACAAGAGGGGGTTCGGTTTCGAGGGCGGAGGCGT
The DNA here is from genome assembly GCA_964440195.1 of uncultured Candidatus Sumerlaeota bacterium. GTDB lineage: Bacteria > Sumerlaeota > Sumerlaeia > SLMS01 > JAHLLQ01 > CAYTRP01. The sequence goes on along the minus strand of CAYTRP010000178.1, from coordinate 3,433 downwards.
CACGCTGCATTGTGGCAGGGAGGGACAACGGCGGGGGCGAGGGCTAGAAGAAAGAAGGGGGCGGGAAATATGCTTGCTTGACGTCAAACCCGGCGCCCCGGACACGAGAATCGAAAGGTAGGACAGACAACCATCATGACTGTGAAGACCGTCAGGGCTCAATCCGCCACCAAGACTCCTTCCCGCCCCAGGAGGGTTGCCGGCAACCAAGCACGGAGTTCCGGGTTTCCGGACCTCGAACACGACCTCGAATTCGCCTTCATCCGTCTGCAACTCGTCGCGCTCCAGGAAGTGCTCGTGGCGATGGAGGCGGAAGGTTTGAGCCGCGCCGAACTCGCGCGGCGCCTTGGATGCTCCCGGGCGAACATCAGCCGTCTCCTCAACGAGAACGCGAACTTCAAGATGGAAATGCTGGCCAAGCTCGCCACCGCCCTCGACCGCGACGTCGAAATCCGCCTCATCCGCAAGGACGAGGCGATCGTCGTGCGCCGCTCCAAACCGCGCCTCGCCGAACGTCGCCGCCCCGCCCCGCCGGAAGACCGCCACGCGGGTGAAAAAGAAGAAAGAGACTTAAAATTTCAAAAATGGAATATTGACTTTGAAGACGACTATGAGGAACGCTATCCGTTTCATATCGCGGCGATGGCCGACGACGTGCCCCGCATCCTGCGGTTGATCGCCAACGGGCACGACGTGAACGCCCATGACGAGGATAAGGGTGGTGAAACCGCGTTGGCGCGCGTCACGCAAAACTGCTCGCGCGAAGTGGCCAGGCATCCTGATCGATGCCGGAGCCGATCCGGCGCTCTTCGTTGTTCCGAACCAATCGCCCCTTGAGAGAGCGGCCCGCCGAAAACGCCCGGAGGATGTCCGCGTTTACGAATCCCTCAAGGACGCGGCGGAAAAACGCCTCCCCGCCAATTCGCCGAAGAAACGCCCCTCCGCCCGCCAGCGCCGGAAAAAGAAGCGCCGTTGACGCCGCCATGTGGGCGCCATCCTGCCGTTGACGGCGACGCCCGGATTCGTAGGATGCGCCACCATCCATCGAGTGGCGCGACCATGTTTCCATTCCCCCGACATCTTCTTGCGTGCGTGGCGGTTCTGCTCGTCTTCGCGGGTTTCGCGCGGGCGGACGAGGAATCCGAAGTCCCCGTCTTCCCGCGCTCGCTCCCGGCGAATCCGTGGGTGCATCAACCACCGTTGCCGGAAGCCACGCTGGTCATCATGCTGACAATCAACGAGGCGGGACAATACCTGCCTCCCAAGTTGCGGGCGTCTGAATTCGCCCGGGAGCACTTCAACGTGGCGCCGCCAGCGAAGGTGGTGCTCGTCGATTACTGGCTTTTGGACAGGGTGATCAGACAGATCTGCGAATTCAATCGTGAAGACATCCGGAAGCACGGTCCGTCGCATCTTGAGATGGTTCAACGATTCTATCGCGCCACGCATGTTGTCGAGACAATTGCGGTGGAGCGGGACGGCGGCACTCTCGTGCGCGCGCGCATGGTGACGCCCAAGCGCCGTGCGGCCAAGGCCGAGTCACGTTCGCGGCACTCTCGTGCGCGCGCGCATGGTGACGCTGGATGGGGAATACACCGCTGAATTCGAGACAACCGGGAATCTTGATTTGGGAACGGGGATGAGCTTGACCGCTTGGATTGCCGATCACATGGGGGATCTGATCACACAGGATGAACGCGCGGCTCTTTTGAGACCCCTGACCGGCAGGCAGGTCGATGACTGGTGGGGGGATGACGATTGGCAGGTTTTGATGAGAAATATCGAGTCACCGGAATGGGATAGATGGATTGCCAAACATCCGGAGGCTTTCTGGGTTGCTTTCCGGCGCATTGATCGCGCGCTTGCCAGGAGCATGAGCAACCTGTACGCCGACCTGGTCGCTCCGCCCGGCGACGGAAAGGCGCCGCCTTATTATCTTTATGCGCGTGCCAGGCTGCTCCTGAGGCTTGGCCAGGAGGAAACCGGCCTTCACGATCTGGAAATCGTGGCCGCGCAGTATCCCGGCTTCACCATCGGTGTGTGGGCTCTTGCCGGCAATTGGAGGGATCATCACCTGATCCGCAGCAAGATGGTCAGCGTGTTCGAGCGTTGGCATCGGCAAATGCCGCCGGCTCCGATGTGGGATCTGATACTGGCCCAGGCTCACCTCACGGCATCGGAATCCTGGGATCGGTCGGACGCGCCGGGTTCACGCGAAAGCAATCGCGCCAAGGCGCGTTATCACAACGACGCGGCGGCGGAGTTGGTCCAGCGCGCCTTTGAGAGGGGAGGTCCACTGCCCTATACGCTCGGCATGGCCCAGCGCGCCACAACCAGTTATCGCGACACGGGTTGGTTCGAGGGATACTTTCGCCGCGTTATCGACGCGTATCCCGGTTCGATCACGCCGTATCGCAGCGCCTTGCGGGTGCTGATACGCCGCAATTCGCGGACGTCAACGGAATCGCAGCGATCGTTCATCGCCCAGACGTTGGAGCGCCGTCCCGACTGGCTTCATGCCGCGCAGCTCTTCGACGATTATCTTCTCGGCTTTGATGGAGTCATTGGCCAGCTTGAACGCGAAGGCATCGAGGGCGACATCACCGGCACGGTCCTGCGCAACTGGCTGGGCGAGCGCGGGGAGTGGAAGGATCTCGCCGCCGCCGTCGCCCGTCATATTCTGCGGAACGACCCCACCGAGACGGGCGCCGCGCGCGCGGCGGCCCAGGCGTGGCTGGCGGGCGACGATGACTTCTTCCGCGAGATCGCGCGTGATTATCCCCGACTCGTTTTCGGCAAGAACATGGATTTCGGCAATGTTGTCCGCATGAGCGAGATACGTCACCCGCTGTTGAACGCCCTCCGCCGCAACGACCAACTCGATGTCGCGTTTGAATACACCAGCGATCTCTTCGAAAATCACCGGGAATGTTGTCTCGACAAGTGGAGCAGCTACCAGGTGGAGCACGCGCACGCGCACCATGCCCTGTTGCTGGGCTTCATGGGGCGCGGCGACGAGGCGGAGGTCTTTTGGGAAAAGGCGGGAACGTGCTCCTGTCTCAACAGCGTGCGCGTTTTGTCGTGGGCCGTTTCGGGCCAACGCACCGACGAGGTGCGCGACCACATCGCCCGCCACCGCGAGGAAGGCCGAAGGGTCGGCGAGATCATCGTCGCGGAGATCGTCCTGCTGGCGCGGCACGACGACATCGGGGAAGCCCGCGCCCTCGCCGAATCGCGCCGCGTCCTGACTGGCAACTATGCGCCCTACCTGAAGCGCATCGTAAGGGAAACCTTGGGAGAGCCCGACGGCTCGATATAATGCGGCTTCCATGGAGAACATAGATCAGCACACGAACGGGCACGGACAGATTCAGAAGCATTAGGGCATTTTGCACTGAATTGTAGCCGCCACGACGGCTTTGCCTTCGCCGAT
>CAYTRP010000177.1:3731-7410 GCA_964440195.1 uncultured Candidatus Sumerlaeota bacterium | reverse complement strand
GGGTGCGGTTGTGAAGCGGGTGCGTCCTGCTGCCACAGCCAATCCGCTTTCGGTGCGCTCCCGCGAGACTCATGGTCTGGGTGCATTATCGCACCCGGCGGGCATAAACATAATCAGATCAATGATTTGGACCAATTCCGGGAGGGTCCGCCCTCCGATCCCCCGCCAAGGGGGGATTGAAGATAGCAAGAAATCCTCCGGCGGAGTCCAGCGGAACCGCTGAACGGGCGGGGAAATCAGGCGCCCGAAAGCGCCTGACGGGTCGTCTCGGGGGCCCAAATCACCTCGGGACCATCCCCCCAGAGGCTCTCAAGGCGGTAGTATTCCCGGGACTCGGGGCTCATCAGGTGCACCACCACGTCCCCATAATCCATGACAATCCAGCTCGATTCGTGGTTTCCTTCCATGCCGCCCGTCTTGTAGCCGAGGCGGCCAAGGCCCTCTGAAATGGAATTGCGGATCGCGCGCAATTGCAGGTGCGACGCACCGGTGGCGATCACGAACGAATCCGTGAAGCTGCAAACATCGCGCATATCGATGACGAGGATGTCGTCGGCCTTCTTCGAATCCGCCAGGCGGGCGGCTTCGACGGCTTTCTGGAGGGAATCATGCACGAGTCGCGGGTCCTTTCTCGACGAGGGATTGCAGCCAGTCCGCCATGTCCTGTGTGCGGGAATGCAGGGGTTTTCCGGCCGCGGCCAAATGGTTAAGCTTCAAGCGGGCCACTTCATGGGCCGCTTCCGCCAGAGATTCCGACATCAACCGCCGCCGCACCTCCTCGACCCCGTTCCAGCGGCGCGAGGGTTCGAGGAAATCCGCCGTGAACAAAACCAAGCCTGTCTCGCCCAACCCCGCCTTGCCGGTGGGGTGGTAGGCAACCGCTTCCAGCACGTCCAGGTCCTTCACGCCGTAGCGATCATGGGCTTCCTGGGCGCCGACGAAGCCGTGCCATACCTGTGGATGGTGACGATCCTCCTCGGTCGGCACGACGACCGTGCAGCCGTCCAGCCGTTCGCGCAGGACATTGGGCGGGAGAGACTTGGCAATGTCGTGGAGGAGCGCCGCGAGGTGCACCCGTGCCGTTTCCATCCCATGGCGCGCGGCCAAGACGACCGCCATGCCTTCGACTCCCAGCACATGGGTCAGACGGTGAGCAGGGGTGCGGGCGATGAGTTCGCCGCGCAGGGAGGAGACCAACTCGGGAGAAACGTCCAGGGGCGCCAGCCCTCCAAGCCAGATTGTGGAACAGACCCATCCCATTCCGCCCGTTGGCTATCGCACGGGTTGATCTACCGCAACGTTTTTGTTGCGAGGATTTGGTTGGGGAAAACTCGGGGGGGCGAGTCGGGTACAGACTGCGGGGTGCGTCTTGGCGTTGTGTCCGGCGTATGGACAAACATGGACCGGCATGGACACGATGCAGGTGTCCGCCCGCGCACTGGCAAAGAATCAAGATGCGGCCGCCTCGCCTGCGGGGCTTCATGTGTCCGGCGCGTGAGACGAACGATCCGTTGCCAACGCGGGCGAAACGCGAACAACTCAGTTCGCGACGCCAATCCGCGTCAGATACCGTTCCGCCTCCAGCGCCGCCATGCAGCCATAACCCGCCGCGGTGATGGCCTGGCGATAGTGGTAGTCGTGGCAGTCGCCCGCCGCGAAGACGCCTTCGAGGTTGGTGCGCTGGTGCGTGTCGGCGATGATGTAGCCGTTCTCGTCGGTCTTCACGACGCCGTCCAGCCATGCGGTGTTCGGCGTGTGGCCGATGGCGATGAAGATGGCCGAGGCGGGGATTTCGCGCGTGGAATCGTCCACGGTGGAACGCAGGCGCACCGCCGTCACCTTCTTGCGCTTGCCGTCGGTCTCGCCGAGCACCTCGTCCACCATGCTGTTCCATGCGAACTCGATGTTCTTCGTGGCGAGGGCGCGGTCGGCCATGACCTTGCTCGCGCGCAATTCGTCGCGGCGATGCACGACAGTGACTTTCGAGCACAGCTTGGCGAGGTACGTCGCCTCCTCCATCGCCGAATCGCCGCCGCCGACGATGACGACTTCCTTGCCGCGATAGAATCCGCCGTCGCACACGGCGCAGGTATGCACGCCGTAATTCCAGTAAGTTTGCTCCCCCTCCATGCCCAGCATCTTCGGCGAGGCGCCCGTCGCGATGATGACCGTGTGCGCGCGCAACGGCCCGATGCCGGATTCGATCACCCAATGATCGCCGTCGCGCCGCAGCGAGTTCGCCAGTTCGTAGTGCATCTCCGCGCCGTATTTCTTCGCCTGTGCCTCCATGCGCGTCATCAGCTCGTTGCCATCCACGCCGTCGGGGAAGCCGGGGAAGTTTTCGACCTCGGTGGTGGTGGTGAGTTGCCCGCCGACCTGGCTGCCCGCAAGAATCACCGGCGACAGATTCGCCCGCGCCAGGTACAGCGCCGCCGTGTAGCCGGACGGGCCACTGCCGCAGACGATGACGTTGTGGATGCGGTCCTTGTCGCTCGCGTCGGAGGTTTGAGCGGGAGAGGTCGTTTCGACAGTCATCGGGGGGAAAGCCTCAGGATGGAATGGAGAACGGGAAGATGTCGCGGGGCAGGCCGTGGGGCTACCGAAAGCTACGCGACAAGGGACCGCAAGGTGGCGAGGTTGCGCCGGTCTTCGGCGAGATCCTCGCCCTTCTCCGTCTCCAGCGACATCGGTACCAACCGGAAACGCGCGTCGTTCAGCAGGTGCCGGAAGCCCTCCAGCCCGATGTGCCCCTCGCCAATGTGGGCGTGGCGGTCCTTGCGCGAGGCGAAGTCCCCTTTCGAGTCGTTCAGGTGAATCGCGCGCACGTTGCCAATGCCCACGACTGTATCAAGCTGACGCATGGTTTCCGCGTAGGCTTCCGGCGTGCGGATTTCGTAGCCCGCCGCGAAAATGTGGCAGGTGTCCATGCAGACCCCCGTGCGATCAGAGCGATCCACGGAGGCAAGGACATCGCGCAGGTCCTCGAACGCGCCCCCCATGTTCGTTCCCGACCCGACGGTCGTCTCGAACAGCAGCCGCGTGGGCCCATCGCCGATGCGGTCGAACACCCGGCGGCAGGCGTCGGCAATCAATTCGATCCCCTTCTCGCGTCCCTGACCCAGATGCGCCCCCGGGTGCATGACGATCCCCGGCAGACCGAGCAGGTGGCAGCGGCGGAGTTCGTCCTCCAGCGAGATTTCGGATTTTGCCCGGACATCCTCCTTCGCCGACGCCAGGTTGATGAGATAGCCCGTGTGCGCGAAGACATGGACCAAGGCGATTTCCGCCTTCTCCAGTTCGCGGCGGAATGCCTCCGCCTGCTTTGCGGTAATCGGCTTGCCGTCCCACCGGTTGTTGTTCTTCACGAAGATTTGCATCGCCGTGCAGCCGACGGACGCGGCGCGCGCGGGCGCCAACTCCACGCCCCCGGCGATGGACATGTGCGAGCCGAGAAGGGGCGAAGGAAGGGGAAGTTTTGATTTTGCCATCAGCGTCCAAGGGCCTCCGTGGCGGGAACAGGTCCAAGCGATTCGAAGGGGAACTCACCGCACAGGAAAGTCCGATCAGCTCCTCGGTAGGCCCACTTGACCATGGCAAGTGCGAGCACTCGATTCTCACCTCTGCTGAAGCCAACAGAGGTGATCCGTCCAGCTTCTTCTCCAGTCTGCTCCTCCACCAA
>CAYTRP010000177.1:0-3721 GCA_964440195.1 uncultured Candidatus Sumerlaeota bacterium | reverse complement strand
CCGGGTAGATCAGTTGCACGAGACACTTGGCGGGATGCCCCAGATTCTGAACGCGCGCCAATGCTTCCTGCCCAGGGAAGCACCCCTTGTCGAAATGCACCCCGTGACGAACGGACGGAGCGTCGAGGGGCATGTCCTCCGAAGTGATATCAACCAGCCACGCGGGGCGGCCGGCGGCAATGCGCCGGGCTTCAAACTCCTCGTTTGCGACGAAACCACCACCCAACAACGCGGCGGCCTTCTTGAGACGCTGGCTCCACGCCTCGGCTTCGCGCGCGGGAACCAGCAGCAACGGGCTTCCGAGCGCGTAATCGCTCCCAAGAACGACTACTTCGCCCTTCGCCACGAGTTGGTGCGCGGCGGGCATCGGGACATCCAACGCCTCAAACAACTCCGCATTCCTCTCCCCCACAATCGCGAACGCCACATGTTCCTTTGAACAATCCGCGAACGCGCAGTCCTCCGCGAAGACGTACTTGTCCAACTGCGGAACGATCTCCTCGCGGCCCGCCGAAGGCGCCAGCAGCAGCACGTTTCCGCCGTGAACGTAAACTTCCACGTCGAGTTGCATCTTGCCGGCGGCATCCAGCAGGAACGCCCGGCGTCCGTGCCCGTCGGGAATGTCAACGATCTTCTGGCACAGGCGGCGGTTGAGATAATCCCGCGCGTCGCGACCCGTGACGCGGATGAGGCCGAGGGAGGGAAGGGGGAAAATCAGGGCGGCGTTGGTGGAGGGCATTCAGAAGGGTGAACAGGAACGCAACTCAAAGTAGCTTGGGCATCCTGCCCAAGACCAGCCACTGTCGCGCACCGGGAGAGTCGTAACAAACCGTCACACGCAGGATGCCCGTGGTGCTTTACAGGCGTCAATCCTCCTCCAGATCCACGTTCCAATACGCCGTGTCCACGAACTTCTGCCAGGTGGGGCGTTCGGCGCCGCGCAGGTTGTGGCGCACGATGGTCAGCCAGTGCGGCTTGGTGGGGCGCCGGGCCAGGTGCATGTTGATCTCGCCCACCATGCGGTTGCCCTTGCGCGCATTGCACTTCTGGCACGCCAGCACGACGTTCTCCCACTCGGACTTGCCGCCGCGCGAACGCGGCGTGACGTGGTCGATGGTCAGTTCCTCGCGCCCCGGTTTGCATCCGCAATACTGGCAGGTGTAGTGATCGCGCAGGTAGATGTTGCGGCGGTTGAACTTCACCGCGCGCGGGGGCAGGCGATTGAAGCCCTTCAGCAGGATCACATCCGGCACGGCCAGCCGGAAGGTCGGGGCATGGATGAACCGGTTCCCCTCCGCCTCGATGTGGGCGGAGAGCTGGCGCCAGGAATCGAAGCTGTGCGTCTGGTAATCGTCGGTCACCACATGCGCGAGATCCTGGACAAGCAGGGAGATCGCCCGCGGGATGCTGCACACGTGGATCGCCATCCAACTACGGTTCAGGACCAAAACGCCTTGGGTCACCATCGGGGTTTCCTTTCAGATCTGCGGCTTGGCGACCGGGGACACCCTATGGCGGTCCTTGACTTGACCGGGGCTCCCGACCGGAAAACCAGAGGCCGCAACCCAAGGGGTTGGGACCTCAATCTTCCCTGATCCCAAGGATTTTCCGTTCGACACGGACTGTCGAGAGAAATGCGCAGGGCGGGTGTGGAAAAACTGTGAATTGTTTGTGAGTGGGGCGGGGCTACTTCCGCCGCGTGTACTTCGAATCCATCATCTTCGTCTCGCCCATGGCCGAATGCTGGACCATGGACCACTCGCGGGTGTCGGGGCCGGTCCAGCGGTCCACGCTGACATAGCGGGTCTCCGCGCCTCCCATCATCGGGTCGGCCGTGACACATTCCAAGGTCAGGGTGTCGCCCTTCCATTCGCCCTCGAATTGCATGGCGTAGGGCGCCATCGTGTCCACCCACGTCGAAACGTACTTCTTCTTCACCATGTCGTAGCCGGTGATGCAGTGCCCGCGAAAGGGCTGACCCATCATGTCGGATTCGACATCGGCAACGAGCCAGAAGTCTCCGAACAGCCTGACGGTTTCGACCCCTTTGCTTTGCCAAGGCTCAGGTCCGCACATATAGTGCGTCATCTCCACGTCCCACACGCCGACGACCTTGCGCAGTGGGGCGACGTGGGGCATGGCGGCCTCGACCTGTTTCTGGAAATCCGCCATGGCGGCTTCGGGATCGAACGGGGCGGTTGGATCGGACATCGGGGGTTCCCTTCAAAAGGATGGAATGGGCCGGATGGGACCTATGGGATTTGGCGAGGGCGATGCGGAGTTCCTTGGTTGCCGCAACCGCTATCCGATTCGCTTGTTGACTGATTCCATCAGCTTGATCTCCCCCATGGCGGAACGGCTCTTCATCTCCCAGGCGTGCGTGCCGTCCTCCTGCTCGCGGTCAACAATGGTATAAACGGTTTCGATTCCCGTGAAGGCATCCTTCATGGGGCATACCCATGTGAACGTCTTCGTGGCCTCGTCGTAGGCGCCCTCGAAGAACATCCCGTAAGGCACCATCGTGTCCACCCAGTAAAGAACATACGTGTCCTTCACCATGTCGTAACCCGCGATGGAACGGCCATGGAAAGGTTGCCCCATCATCTCCGCCTCGACCTCGCCCAGCAGCCAGAAGTCCCCCAGCATCGTCGCCGTCTCGGTGGCCTTCTGCTCGGTGGGTGGAGCGCCGGGGCCGCCATAATAGGACTTCTGGTTCATCTCCCACTTCCCCGCCATCGCTTTCAGGGGCTCGATGCGGGGCTTGGTGGCCTCGATTTTCTGCTGGACAGCAACCATTGCGGCTTGCGGATCGAAATCCGCCTGGGGAGCGGGAGTGTCCTGGGCCCGGCTGGCGAGGGTTCCGAGCCCGAACGCGGCGCAAAGGGCAAGCGTGGCGATGATGAGACGTGGCTTCATGGATCAGGTCTCCTGTTGGCAAAATGTCAATGCTGGCACACATGTGCCGAATTCTCCGGGAATCAGGCAAGCGAAATTTTGACGAATCTCCTCCTCGAAGGTAGGGCTTGCGGTGGAGCGGCTTTTCCCCCACGCTCCGGCCCTCGCTGGGTGAGGCGCCAAGCAGCGCCTGAGACGCGGTTTCTTCCCCGATTCAACAACGGCCGGAAGGCGCACCGCGAAAGCCCCTGAACCTGATCCGGCTCGCACCGGCGGAGGGAAGCGATGGTTCTCCCACCATCAACCAATCCCGAAGCCCCAAAACGCCCCGTTCATCGCGGGCGCCATTCGCGTTGTCTCATCATCCGTGCCTCGAAAGGAACCTGACATGACCATCGCCGACAAGTACCTCTCCGACAAAGGCCTTTCCGCCCTGCAGGCGGAGTTGATCACCCGGGAAACTTTCCCTGCCTCGCGCAAGGTTTACGTGGAGGGCTCGCGCCCCGGCATCCGCGTTCCCTTTCGCGCCATCAGCCAATCCCCCACCGCCGGCGAACCAAACCCGGACGTGATCGTGTATGACACGTCCGGCCCCTATACAGATCCCGACGTGATCATCAACGTGCGCGAGGGGCTGAAGCCCGTGCGCCTCGATTGGATCGTCGAACGCGGCGACACGGAAGAACTCCCGCACGTCACCAGCGAATACGGCCGCCAACGCGCCACGGATCCGAAGCTGGCCGACATTCGCTTCACGCCGCAACGCCCGCCGCGCCGCGCAAAAACCGGCAGGCATGGACCCGGCCACATACATCAAGCAGCAATG
>CAYTRP010000176.1:0-7413 GCA_964440195.1 uncultured Candidatus Sumerlaeota bacterium | reverse complement strand
CGCCTCTTCATGGGTAAACGAGCCAATGGAACCCGGGAAGCGGGCTTCCAACACGGCCAGATTGGCCAACGCCCGCGCCTCGACATCCCCGGGCAACGAAATGGACGAATCGGGGACGAAGGCCCCGTTGCGGTAGGTGGCGGTGACGGTCATCGTGGTGCGGCCTCCATTCGGAGCGAGGACCTGCCGGGAATGGCCGGGGAATGCAAGGGGCCGTTCGGCTTTATTTGGGAGGACGTTCTCAAAGTCGTAATCTCCGCGTTGCTGTTCGGCGGCAGCATCCTCGACGTATGGCCCATACGCTGCGGTGCCGCCGCCTCGCGCCCAAGAGGGCAGCACGGGATCTTGCACCCTTGAAAACGTCCTGGGGTACTTTGAGAATGTCCTGCTTGCAGTCATGCCATTGCCGGATAAATCACGGAGAGGGTTCCGTGGACAGCGGCAGCTTGCTTCCGGCGCACCCGCCAACTTCAGGCAATCCAATGACTGCCGGAGCGTCCGCAGCAAGCTTCGGACGCAAACAGCGCAAGCAAGCTTGCGCACTCCATAGTGGGTGGAATCCATAGCTTTTAGTGGAAGTCGTGTAATCTCATTTTTCCACCACTCTCCTGTAATCTTCCCCGCCCTCGCGCGTAGTACTTTCCGAAGGCCTCTTTGCGGGCCGCAATGACTTGATCGCGAAAGGAATCGCCGATGAACCGCCCGATGAAGCACATTCTTGCCTGGGTGGCCGTTGCCGCCATGATGCTGTTGGGGGTGGGCGCGACGCCCGCGAAGGACATTCTTGATTACGTGCCCGCCGATTCGGAGGTCGTCGCGACGATCAGTTTCGCCGATTTGACGGCCCGGCCCGTGATCCGGGAATTGTGGCGCACGGAACTGGTGGACGGCCCCGCCGGGGCCGGGGCGCGGTTGTTCGAGCGCCTGACCGGCGTGGACATCACGCGCGACATCGAAACCATCGTTCTCGCCGGGCAGGTCGATCGCGACGAGGCGGGAGTCGCGCTCATCAAGGGAACCTACGACGAGCAGAAGCTGCTCGACCTGGCGCGGCTGAACCCGACCTACCAACTGCTGGACATCGACGGCGTCGCGCTGCACCGTTGGAAGGACAAGAAGAACGAGAAGTTCGCCACGTTCCTGCCGGAGGGGATTCTCCTGATCGGCAACACGGCCGCGCGGATCAAGGACGCGCTCGGCGCCGGCGACTCCGCCGACGGGTCGTTCCGCGCGAATCACGCGGCGGAAATCCCCGCCGGCGTGGATGCGTGGATCTGGCTGGCGCGGCCCAACCGCCCGGGCACGAAGCTGGGCGACGGCATGGAGTTGATCGGCGTGGCGGGCACGACGACGCGCGTGCTCTTCGCCCCGAGCGATGTCGTGATCGAGACCGTCTTCCAGCCCGACCGGCCCGGCGACGTGACGGATCACGTCGCGCTGCTGGAGGGCGTGACGGGCATTGGCCGGTTGCAGCAACGCAAGCCCGGCCTGACGGAACTCGCCAACAGGACCAACACGGAAGTCCGCGACGGGCGCGCGGTGCTCACCACGCGCATTTCCAACGACGATTTCACCCGCATGATCCGCGAAGCCATTGACCGCAAGCGCTGAACGCGACAGCATGACGTGTGGAAAGAGGCGCCATGCAGGACCCCCACGCAAACGACGGCAACGCCCCGGAGCCCGAATCGTCGGGCTCCGGTCGCGCCTTGTCCGACGCGGAGGCGGTGGCGGCGGTTCTTGCCGGAGACACGGAAGCCTTCGAGTTTATCGTCCGGCGCCACGAGCACGCGGTTTACGGCACGCTCTTTCGGATGCTTGGCGACGCGGACGAAGCCGCCGACGCGGCGCAGGAGGCATTCGTCAAGGCGTACACCCATCTCGGGCGCTACAACCCGGCGCGACCTTTCAAGCCGTGGCTGTTCCGCATCGCGACGAACACGGCGGTGTCCCGGCAACGGCAGAGCAAGCACCGCCCGACGGCGCCATTGCAAGACAACCACATCGACACCGCGCCAACTCCACGACAACGCGCGGAAATTGTCGAACTCGGCGGGCGGCTGGACGGCGCGGTGGAGCAATTGACGCCGGACGCGCGGGAACTCTTCGATCTTCGTTATCGCCAGGATCTTTCCGTCAACGAAATCGGCCACATCACGGGCCGGAAGCCAAACGCCATCGTCGTGGCGTTGCACCGCGTTCGCGCGCGCCTGCGCGGACTCGTCTTTGGCGCGGAAGAAACCAAACCCAAGCCCCGGGAGACACGAACATGAGCGAACAGCACGGGTCATTTCCTCCCTCGCCGGAGGATCTCCACGACCGCATCATGGCCGCCGTGCGCGCGGCTCCCGCGCCGCGCCGCGCGCGTCGCATGGGCCGGGTGTTGACCATCGGCGGCGGCGCGTTGGTCTCGGCGGCGATCCTGCTGCTCGCCGTTTCGGCATGGCTGGGCGAAGGCATCGGGAAATCCACCTCCGAACCAACGCTCAATAGTGCGAACGATTTTGTGGTTGAGGATACGTTTCTTTCCTTGTGGGAAATTTCCGCCGCCGAGGTTGCCGCCTTCACCGACGCCATGAACGGCGCCAGTGGCGAGGCAACGCGCACGGCGTTCTCCCTCCTTGACCAAGCGGGCATTGGCCTGCGGGCGTTTGTTCCCACCGAAGGCCAGGACGACGGCCAAGAGGGAATTCGCGGCGATTCGGGGAGGGATGCTTCCGAAAATCGGACGGCTTGACCTTATACCAATTCCAGATAAATCGTAAAGGAAGCTCTGTGGAGTGCGTAAGCTTGCTTGCGCTGTTTGCGTTCGCAGCTTGCTGCGGACGCTCCGGCAACCATTGGGCTGTTTGAAGTTGGCTGGAGCGCCGGAAGCAAGCTTCCGGCGCAAACAGCGGCAGCAAGCGGCCGCACTCCACAGAATTCTCTCCATGATTTATCTGGAACTGGTATAAGGCAGCGCACGCGATCTTTACGACATTGGGGGCGCGAAATACCAATCGAGGCCCTTGGGAAGAAGCGACCGGATGGCATACTCAATATGAATCACGCGGCGGCGCGCGTCGCGGGTTGCCTTGCCGGATGAGTGAAAGAGCAGCGGGCGCATCAGGAGCAAATCGCCCGCCGACGCGGAACAATCGTGGGCGGCTTTTGACAGTTCGCCGATATGCCCTTCGCTCTCCCGAACAATTCCCGCGCGGTGGGTGCCCGGCGCGACGCGCAAGGCGCCGGTGGCGGGCGTGCAATCGTCCAGATGAAGGCGCAGCGTGATCATGCTCTCAAGAACCAGCGCGGGAGGCACGACATGCGGCACGCCTTCCTTGACCGACCAGGGGCCATATTCCGCGTCGTCGGTTCGGCCCCGCACGGCAATGTTCACGTCCTGATGCCAGAGCACGGACCAATTGGCGGAGGGATTCTTGTCGAAGAGAATGAGACGCACCGGTTCGGCGGCCGCGCCAAGCACGCGCGAGGCGATCTCCGGCAGCAGGCCATGAAGTGCCATGCCGGTCAACGTCTCGTCCCGATGGAGAAGATTGCGAAGCCCGGCGGCGCGGCCCTTGGAACTCGCCGCGAAAAGTCCTTCGCAGTGCCCGCGAAGTTCATCGACCATGCGGGCATCGCAAACCCCGGGCAGGAGAAGAAAGCCGGCGTCTTCGAGCCGCGCGAGGTCATCGGGATGAAGAACTTTGGTCACCGCCGCTCCCTTTCACGATGGCATGTGCCGGATGCGAATTGCCGAATCGAAGACCCGGGACGCCAAATCCCGCTGGTCAACGCCAACGGGATTGTGCTTCTCTCACGTATCCGCCCCGGAGGCAAGCCCATGGCCGATGACGAGCAACAACCCGACCTCGCGCCGCGAGAGCCCCTCTTTCCTCCGATCCCCCATATCGAAGCCTACAAGCCGGGCATTGATCGGACGTTGCTGGTCGAGAATTTGAAGCTGACGCCCATGGAACGACTTGCCCGTCTGGCGGACCTTGGAGAAGGGATCATGGAACTGCGGAAGTCCATCCGGCGTCACGGAGCACCCACCAAATGATCTCCCACGCGATGATCCAGGCCTTGAGGCACTTGGCCATCCATGACGTGGAATTCGTGGTCGTGGGAGGCATTGCCGCCGCCTTGAACGGCGCCTCCAGAACCACGCAGGATGTGGACATTGTGTACCGCCGCACTCCGGAAAACCACGCGAAGATTGTCAAGGCGCTTGAACCGTTAAACCCTTACCTGCGTGGCGCCCCCCCGGGCCTCCCCTTCGTGTTCGACGAGGAGACACTGGCCAAGGGATTGAACTTCACGCTGACAACCACCCTCTGCGATCTGGATTTGATTGGCGAGGCACCGGGTGGCGGAGTGTTCGACAAATTGATCGCCAACGCGGAATTGGCGGAAAAGGACGGTGCAACCATCCGCGTCGCCAGCCTCGCCGACCTCATCCGCATGAAGCGCGCGGCGGGCCGCCCCAAGGACTTTGAAGCCCTCGCCGAACTCGAAATCCTGCTGAACATGCAGGGAGGAAGCGCGTGAGGGCATCGCCCCGCGTTACGGCACGATGCTCCCCCACAAGGCCCCCAGAATCGCCGTGTAGAAGTTGCCCTGCTCCGGGTTCCATGCAATGAATGGCCCGTCCCCGGCGCCGACGAATGGCTTGAGCGTCCACGCGAGTTGTGTCCCCACGAAGCCATAGAGCAGCATCCAGATGGGAAGGCAAATGTCGCTCCCCTGGACGATGGACGCCTTGCCGTCCTCCTGCGTGCTCTTCGACAGATAGTGCATGGTCCGCCCCACGGTCGACAACCCCGCGATGGCGCAGAACGCCATGATCCCCGAATGGAGCAGCAGCATGAAGGAGTAGGTCGAACCGCTTAGCTGGAAAAACAACGCGATGGGCGAGAAGGACGCCGCCAGCATTGCCGTCGTCGCCAGGCCCGTGAACATGATGATCAGCGTCTGGTTGAATCGGATGCGCGAACCCACGTGCAGCCCCACGAAATGCAGCGCGGGCAGGGTGATCGCCAGTGTCAGGAAGAACAGCAGGGGCACCTTGATGGCCGACGAGATCATCTGGGCAAAGGAACTGCTCGCGCCCATCTGGAATCCATAGAGCGCGAACCCGCCCACGGCGATCAGGGCGAGGCGAAGCTGCTTTGTCCGCAGGTCGCTCATGGCCGCGGTCTCGTCGCACAGGTCTTTCTGGCGCGTGAAGAGGGATTCGGGTGTCAGGATGAGTGGTTCCGCCTCGGCTGTCTGTGACACGGTTTCCATCTTGTTCCCCTCCTTAAGTTTCGTGATTCGAGCCAGAAACGGGGTTTCGGGGCGTTCCTCGGGCGGTTGGCCGCGACTCCGCCCTTGCGTGCCTAGCGAAACCGGAGCCTGATTCAGTCCCCTGATTCCGACAGCAGGCAAGACCCCCACGGAGCTTCCCATGCGCTTTTCGCCCATCTGCCTTTCCGGCATCCTTGCCTTGGCGGCTTTCCCCTCCCTGGCCCTCGCCGAACCCACCACCCTCATCATCAACGCCCGGCTCATCGACGGCACCGG
Organism: uncultured Candidatus Sumerlaeota bacterium; assembly: GCA_964440195.1. Lineage (GTDB taxonomy): Bacteria > Sumerlaeota > Sumerlaeia > SLMS01 > JAHLLQ01 > CAYTRP01. Next base: position 1,866 of record CAYTRP010000176.1, on the reverse strand, counting down.
CGCCCCCGCCCGCGACGCGGAGATTCTCGTGGAGGGCGACCGCATCGTCCGCATCTTCGACGCCAACACCCCCATCCGCCCGGTCGAAATTCTGACCACCCACACGATCAACGCGGCGGGGCGCGTGGTGGCGCCGGGCTTCATCGACACCCACGCCCACGGCAGCCCCACGGAAACGCCCGAGTTCCACAACTTCCTCGCCATGGGCGTCACCACCATCGCCCTCGGCCAGGACGGTGGCAGCACCCGCGCCGCCGAAATGGCCGAGTGGATGAGCCGCGTGGACGCGGCCCGCCCCGGCCCCAACGTCATCACCTATGTCGGCCACGGCACCGTGCGCACCGAGGCCGGCGTCGGCCTGCTGGAGAATCCCACCGAAGAACAGATCGCCCGCATGGCCGATTTGGTCGAAGTGGCGATGCAGGCGGGTGCCTACGGAATGACGACGGGCCTTGAATATCAGCCGGGGGCCTTCTCGCGCATGGACGAGTTGATCGCGACGGCTCGTCCGGTCGCGAGGCACAATGGCATCGTGATGAGCCACATGCGCAACGAGGACGACGATGTCTTGATCGCATCGATCCGCGAGCTGGCCGAGCAGGGCCTTGGAGCAGGGGCCCGCGTCCATGTCTCCCACATCAAGTCCGTCTATGGGAAAGGCGCGAATCGCGCGGAGGAGATCCTCGGCGCGATGAATGGCCTGCGGGCGGAGGGAGTGATCCTGACAGCGGACATCTATCCCTACACGGCGAGCCACACCGGCCTCTCGCTCTTGTTTCCCGACTATGCGCTGCCGCCAAACCGCTACGAGGACGTGGTGGCCAACCAGCGGGAGGAGATCGCCAACTACCTGCGCAACCGGGTCAACAAGCGCAACGGCCCCGAGGCCACGCTGCTTGGATCGGGAAGCGACGCGGGAAAGACACTCGCGCAGGTGGCCGAGGAACGCGGCATTCCCTTCGAGGAGGTGCTGATCGAGAAGGGGCCGCGGGGTGGGAGCGCGGCGTACTTCGTGATGGACGAGGACTTGCAGCGACGCCTGTTCCTCGATCCGCTGACCAATGTCTGCTCCGACGGAGCGCCCTCCATGCGCCATCCGCGCGGATATGGTTCCCATGCCAAGGTCATCCGTCAATATGCGAGCGAGGAGGGAGTGATCGGCCTGGAGGAGGCGATCCACAAGATGTCCGGTCTCGCCGCAACAACGACCGGGCTTATTCAACAACAACGCGGCATCATCGCCGAAGGCTTTGCCGCCGACATCCTGATCTTCGATCCAACGCAGGTGCGTGACACCGCAACGTTTGAGAATCCGCATCAACTGGCCCTGGGATTCGACACGATCCTCGTCAATGGCGTCGTCGTGCGCGAGGCAGGCACGTTCACCGGCGATCGCGCGGGCCGGATGCTGCGATGGGGCGGGAAGTAAGGACGAGTCAATGCGCTACTTTGCAGGGCCACTCATGTGCTGCCGCAGCAACTGAAAGGCTTCCACCTCCCCCTTCCACCACTCCTGGCGGTATCGAAAGTCCCGTCGCCTGCCAGAGATTGCGGCGAGCAGGCGCACGATTGACCCTGCTCGCGGGAGTCTCCCGCGCGGAAGCCGCCCTTCGTTGTACACAAAGTTCAACAAGGCTATTGCCCGGGCGTTGTTGCGAACCAGCCACAAGAGATAGTCCTCCCGGATTCTTTGCGCACTCAACAGGTGCGTGAGCTTGAGGGAGGGGAACACGCCCATCTCGAGGTTCGCGAACACCGCCTGATACCCGAGATCGAAATCGTTCGCCCCGGGTGTCGAGACCGGGATGCCAACCCGCAAGAGGAGCGTGGCCAAAGTCCATTCGCCGTTGCGAACTTTGTCGCGAT
>CAYTRP010000175.1:0-7442 GCA_964440195.1 uncultured Candidatus Sumerlaeota bacterium | reverse complement strand
CCGGTGTTCGGAGAGATCGGCATCGATTACTTCCATGATCATCACCCCCGGGAATTCCAGCGCGATGTCTTCCGTCGTCAGCTCGCGATCGCACGCTCCCTTGGATTGCCAGTCTCGATGCACTGTCGCGAAGCGTATGACGACTTGATCGCGGACCTGGAGGCGGAAGGCGACGCGACGACCGGAGGGGTCGCCCACTGCTTCATGGGAACGCTGGACCATGCCAGGCGGCTGATCGCGATGGGATTCGTGTTGGGCGTCGGCGGTTCGGCCACTTATCCCAAGTCATCGGAAATCCGCGAGGTGCTGCGCGCCGTCGGCACGGAGAACCTCATCATGGAAACGGACGCACCGTACCTTTCGCCCCAGTCCAAGCGAGGGAAGCGCAACGAGCCGGCGTACGTGGCGGAGACGGCACGACTGATCGCGCGAGAACTTGGCTTGGAGATGGAAGAGTTGGCGAAGATCACGACGAGGAATGCCGAGCGCGCATTTCGACTGAAGACCTGATTGCAGGCCTGGGAAAATGCTCTTGGAAAGTACACGTCAACCGTGCCACCTCGCTTCCGAGGCGGCACGGTTGACCAGCTTTGCGGGCATGGGCCAATCAGCGGAGTACTTCAACTCTGCCATTCAGATAGTTCGCCACCCGCGTGACATCCGCGACGTTGATCGCGCCCTCGCCAGTAACGTCGGCACGATCCTGGATGAAGGTCCCGATCGATAACTTACCGACGATGTGGGCAACGATGGCGTCCAGGTCCGCACCATCCGCCACGCCATCGTCATTCACGTCAGCAAGGCCGGGACGGGAATTCGGGAGGAACGGATTCGTGCCGGAAAGACGCTCGAAGTCATCGCTGAAGCCATCCCCGTCGGTGTCGATCGGGGGCTCCACAGGGGCTTCACCAAAGATAATGCTGACGACCCCGTAGTCGGGGGACGCGCTGGCGAGAAGCACTTCACTTTGCATGGCGTTGATCTGGCGGGCCTTCATGCCGCGCCAGTTGGTCGGGACAAAGGTCTCCGCCTTGCCGAGAGCCGTTTGGACATCGGCCAGGCTGACGCGGAATGTGTTCTCGCCGTCCCAGACATCAATGCCGGGGTCACCCTCGTCGTAACCGTAGAGGTTCCCGGCCTCGTCCACATCCATCGCATGGAAATCGACAATGCCACTCCAGCCGTCGATCTCCAGCCATTCCAAGTGCGGTTCGCTTCCTTCGATGTCAGCGATGCGAAACAACTGCAACTCATCGTGGCAGAAGACGTAAACATCATCATTGCGTGGATCGACGGCGATGGTTTCGGGGGGCAGTTCGGCGTTGGGATCGAAGCCGGGAATGGCGTCCTTGAAATCGTCTTCATCAAAGATCCCCACGAAAGCCGGGTTGGCGGGAGCGACGAGGCCGACGACCGGCTCCTCACCGGGGAAGAGATCGGCCCGTTCCTCTCCCAAGGTCCCGACGACCACCCCGGTGGAGAGGACCCCGTGGCTGTTCCAGCCGGCAATGTCGCCGCTGCGCAGGATCCCGGTCCCCGTGCCGTCGACGATATGGATGGCAAGCAGGCTGTGGTCGAAGTCCGGTGGCAGGGCCAACGAGTTGTCCGCAAAGACCAACCGGTCGGCGCGCGGGTCGTAGATAAACTCACCGACCAGCGTGAACAACGGCGCATAGGGCGCGCCCAACTGCGCGGCCAGCTCGACGTTCGTCATCGTGAAAGTAACGCTCTTTGTGTCGGGGTTGATCCGGGCAAAGGTCCGTTTGCCGAGCCCGTCGACGTGAACAATGAAGATGTCGTCTGCCCATGTCTTGGCAACGCCGTCGACGGCCAATGTGGAGGAGGCTCCGAGAGCGGTCTGCAAGTCGGCGGGAGTCAGGGGTTCGGTGATCGAGACGACGGAAAAGTCGATTTGGGCGGTGAGCAAAGCGGGGGAAAGAGCGAGGAGAGCAGCGGCGAATCGGGTTGAGAGTGGCATCGAGTCGGTCCTTTGGGAGATTACGGAGTATTACCGCGAAGGGAGGAAATGCGCTTGACGACCGGCAGGTCAAACGAAAAGTAATACGGAGTAACATCTATTGCAAGAGGTCCTCCCCCACCATGGCTTTCCCTCACGGAACTGACAATAAAGGCTTTACGATCATCGAACTCCTGATCGTGGTCGCGATTATCGCGATTCTGGCGGCCATCGCAGTCCCGAACTTCCTCGAAGCCCAGACGCGGGCAAAGGTCTCCCGCGTAAAAAATGACCTGCGAACCATCGCGACGGGGATGGAATCGTATGCTGCGGATTGGTCGCGGTATCCGATACCGGCCGATCCCTTGGGCCAGCGGATCGACGATGTCCTGGGCACCACGAGCGTGTCACCCTTTGAGACCCGGGTGCCGGTTCTTCTGACGACCCCGGTAGCCTACCTATCTTCCCGGCCCGAGGACATCTTCGCGGCGGTTCGACATGGCGAGTCGCGCCTGTACCACGCCATCACGACCGACTTTGTCAATGTCCGGGCAACCTACGCGCCACTTCACAACTGGCGACTGATCTGGACCCTGTACTTTCGCCAATTGTATGGGGGCGATCCTCCATCCGAAGTCAAATATCTGTTTGTCTCCTGGGGACCCGACATGAAGCACGATGCGGACGTTCCCCATGTGGTGGCGCCCGGGACGCCGCATGAGCATGGTCGCGGAACTATCTACGACCCGACCAACGGCACGGTCTCGCCGGGGGACATTCTCTACCTCGGCCCCTCGATTGGCTTTCTCTGAAGAAGCGACCCGGCTTCCTCCTTGTCAATGGTGCCCGTCGTAGCCATTCTCGCGCCCGAGAGGTGTTCATCCACGGCAGGGAACTGTGGCGTGGGCATTTGACCAACTACGGGCCGGAAAATCCAAGTCTGGCAACGACATCACCCCTCCTCCCTCCAAACCTTTAGCATCAACTCATACCTCTCCAGCGGCATGCCCGTGTAGATGCAGTTGCTTGTCGAGAAAATGTAGCCGCCGCCGGGTTTGCCCTCGCGCAACGCGCGTCTTGCCTCCGCGATGACTTGTTCCTCGGTGCCCGTCTGCAAGAGCGCGCAATTGACGTTGCCGATGACGCAGACCTTGTCGCCGGCGCGGCGCTTCACCTCGGCCAGACTCACGCCGGCCTGCGGGTCGATGCTGTGGATCGCGTGTGGATTCGCCGACACGAGCGCGTCGAGGATCGGCATGATGTTGCCATCGGTGTGCTTGATGACGTAGAAGCCCAGCTCGCGGTATCCCGCCACCAGTTGCACCAGGTACGGCGCGACGAATTCATCGAACATCGCGGGCGACATGAACGGGTTGTCGTTGAAGCAGTAATCCGCGCAGAGACAGAAGCCATCGAGGACGCCCCAATCCCTCATGCGCGTGGCGCGGGCGAGGGCGGTGTCCACCTCGCGCTGGGCGTTGTCCTTCATCTCCTCCGGTTCGTCGGCCAGCTTCTCGACAAACTCCATCATTTCACCACCCCACGGGATCGCATACGTGGCATCGCCGTGCAGCGTGAGGAGGTAATCCATGTCCGACAACTCGCGAACATGTTCAAGGGAGAGGCGAATGTCTTCGTCGTGCCAACCGGCGGGAACCTGATAGAGCATGCCCGACTGTTCATAGCGCCGCGCCACGGCCACGCGCAGGTCCGCGACGTCGCGGCGGTGGAGGGTTTTCTCGCGCCCGGACATCTGGTCCCACTGGCCGTAGTTGCGCTGCGTGGGATGGATGCGCCCGAACGCTTCCATGGTCAGGTAGAAATCCAGCTCAAAGTGCGGCACCCGCCCCTCAACCGGCCGACGCTCAAGAGCGGCGATGAAGGCCTCGCGTGGTTTCATGAGTTCCTGCTCCGACCGCGGGATCGCCAACCAACCGCAAGCAGGCCCAAAGTCGGGCTTCGTTGATTCCCCTACTCCGCGCCCTTCGCACTTCGAATATCCCGTCTCACTCTCTCAATCAACTCTTCGTACTCCGGAATTCCCGCACCCTTGTGCGCCATGGCTTCGAGTCGCTCGAGGGCGATGCGAAAATGTCCCTCGGCGGCGTCGAGGCGGGCGATCTCCATTTGCAGGTCGAGGTGATCGCCGAGCAGTTCCTCGGCTCGATAGTAGGACACTCGCCCCGCCGCATGATCGCCCACGGCGCGCTCGAGCCGGCCGCGTGTGAGCCACGACTCGCCATAGGTGGGGAAAAGCTCCGTGGCCTGGCGGGCGGCCGCGAGCCCGGCCGTGGGATCGCCGGCATGCTGCAGGGAAACCGCCAGGTTGCTCCACGCGAAGGCATGGTCAGGCCGGCGGCGGACCTCGGCCGTCCAGAGCGTGACCCCGTCGACCCAGTCCGGTGCCCGGCGATGGATCTGCACAATCCCCGCAAGGAGCACGGATGCCAGCCCGGCGGTGGCGAGAACGCGCGGGCGGCCGGGTAGAAGGGAGATGAGTCCCGCGAGGAGCCAGGCAAATCCAAACAGGGACAAAAAGCCGAAGCGACCAGCCCACAACGCGCCGATGGGAACAATCTGCAAGTACGGCAGAAGGAAGAGGAAGATCCACACGATTGCAGCGGCAATCTGGTACGGAGTGGAACGGAAATCCTGCGCGGCGCCGGAGTTGGAATGAGGGGGACCTTGAAGCTTCGATAATCGGAGAAGGCACCAAAGGGCGATGACGGAACCCGCCAAGGCCAGCAGACCGATGAGAACAAAGGGACCAGCGGAGGAGCCGGGTTGCTTGAGAAAACTGTAATCGGATTGGGGAGTCCGCGGGTCCAGAAGGGCGGTCAGGCCTCGCCCGAGGATTTCGAGGGAGGCGAGACGGCGCTCGTCTTCACGGTACCAACCGCCCCCGGACCCGATGGCTCCCTGTGCATCGGCAAACAGCCCGGCTCTGACAGCAAGCCAAAGGGCGGCGACCACCGCCAGAAGGACGAAAGCGCGGATCCCATTTGCGAGGGCCTCCTTGCGCGATGAAGCGACGGCGGCAACGCCCAACGGGAGGACCAGGACCCCCGGGAGGGCGCTTTCCTTGGACAGCAGGGCGAGGGCAAAACAACCGGCACCGAGGAGGGAGGACATGTGATCGGGCTTGGAGAGCAGCAGCAAGGCGGCCAGCACCCCCACCGCGGCCGCCAGATCCATCTGTCCGACCAATGGAAGGAGGACATCGGCGGCGAGGGGATGCAGAAGGGGGAGCATGGCGGCACAAACGGCCAGCGGTGGCGGGACCCGGGCTGGGCCCGCCAGAAACCGGCAGAAAAGGAACGCGCACACACCCGCGAGGAAAGCCGTCAAGACCGATGCAAGCGAGGCGCTCCCGCCCATTGCGGTCCAGAATACCTTTGGAATCGGCCGCCAAAGCGCATCGCCCGTGTGGATCTGCCAATGGGGGGCAGCCAATATCTCGGACATGGACCGTCCTGCATTGGCTCGCGGAAAGTCCACAAGGTGGGAAGCATCATCGAGGAGCAATTCCTGGGGATGAACGGCAAGACGGACCGAAGCGATGAGGACAAAAACCAACAAACCTGCCAAAATGGGCGGGAATTGGGCGTTTGGAACGGCGCGTTGGGTGGGCGGAAAAAAGCGCTTCACGGTTTCCGGCAAGCCTTGACCCCAGCGGGGGGATGACTACTGTCAGTGCTCCGGCGCAGATTGGTTGCCAACCCCGTCAGAATGTCATTCTTGCGAGGGCGGCAGCCAGCCGAAAAAACTCCTGCTGCCCAACAGCCACAAATTCTTTGGAGGTGGACCACGTGAGCCCCACAATGACAGCGAAGGTTACCGAACCTGCCAAAGTGGGGACCGTGACGGCCCATTTCGACGGGAAACCCGTCGAGTTCCCCGTCCTGATGGGGAGCGAGCAGGAAAAGGCCATCGACATTTCGAAGCTGCGCGGCCAGACCGGTTACATCACCTACGACGACGGCTTCAAGAACACCGGCTCGTGCATCAGCAATATCACGTTCATCGACGGCGAGCTGGGAATCCTGCGCTACAGGGGATACCCCATCGAGGAGATCTCCGCCAAGTCGACCTTCATCGAGACCGCCTACCTGATCATCTACGGCGAGTTGCCAACGCAGAACCAACTTGAGGAATTCGAGGCGCTGGTAACGAGCCATACGCCCGTCCACACGGACATGCGGCACCACTTCGAGGGCTTTCCCGCCTCGGCGGCCCCGATGGCCATCCTGTCGGCCATGTTCAACGCCGCGTCGTGCTATTCGCCCCACCTCGCCGAGAGCCGGATGGACGACGTGCAGTTCATGGAGGCGTCGGCACGCCTGCTCGGCAAGGCCAGCACGATCGCGGCCTGCACGTACCGAAAGCGCATGGGCAAGCCGTTCAACTTCGCGAATCCCCACCTGGGGTATTGCGAGAATTTCCTGCACATGATGTTCAGCGAGCCTTACAACGACCACATGGCCCATCCCGACATCGTTCGCGCCCTTGACCTGATCCTGATCCTCCATGCGGACCACGAGCAGAACTGCTCGACCTCGACCGTGCGCATGGTGGGCAGCTCGCAGGCGAATCTTTTCGCATCGGTGTCTGCCGGCGTTTGCGCGCTGTGGGGGCCGCTGCATGGCGGGGCAAACACCGAGGTGATCAAGATGCTCGAGTCGATCCGCTCCGAGGGCCTGACGACGAGGGATGTCGTGGCGCGCGCGAAGGACAAGGCGAGCGATTTCCGCCTGATGGGATTTGGGCATCGCGTCTACAAGAATTTCGACCCGCGCTCGCGAATCCTCAAGGAGGCCACGGACAAGGCCCTCAAGAGCCTGAACATCAAGGACCAGTTGCTGGACATTGCCATGGAGCTTGAAGAAGCCGCCCTGAACGACGAGTACTTCATCGAGCGCAAGCTGTACCCCAACGTGGACTTCTACAGCGGCATCCTGATGCGGGCCATGGGGATCCCCCTTGAGATGTTCACGGTCATGTTCGCCATGGGCCGCATGCCGGGATGGATCGCCAACTGGAAGGAAGTGCACGACGAGCCGTCCTCGGTGATCTATCGCCCACGCCAGATCTACAACGGATCCCCGACCCGGGGTTATGTCGCCATTGCGGAGCGGCGCTGACCATTCAGGATCGTGGAAGGGGATTGACGGGATGGTCGAAGGGGAACGATAGACTGTTTCCCACAAGTATCGGCTGACTGCCCGGCGATCCCGAAGCAACCAAAGGCTCTTGAACGACGACCCTCCAAAACGTTGGCAAGACTGGTTCGCAGGCATCAGGCTGATGCTTGCGAGTATTGTTTTGCCGTGCCTGCTGGGGTTTGGCGCGGCGGATCCCGGTCCCGGGGGATTCATGGGCACGCGCGTCATGCTGCTGGCGCTCTTCGCGATGCTGGCGGCGCTCTGCTATCTCTACCAGACGGCGCTGAGCGCCGAGGAAAGCGGGGAGGCGTTGCCCGACGAGG
>CAYTRP010000174.1:0-7456 GCA_964440195.1 uncultured Candidatus Sumerlaeota bacterium | reverse complement strand
TGATCGGCGCGGACGGATTCGGATTTGAATTCGTCGAAGGCAAACATGTCAAAATCCCCCAAACCGGCATCGTACAGATCGACGATGACGTGGAAATAGGCGCAAACACCACCATCGACCGGGCGAGTTTTTCCCAGACGCGAGTTGGGGCGCGCACGAAGATCGACAATCTTGTCCAGGTTGGACACAATGTCGAGATTGGCCCGGACTGCCTCATCGTGTCGCAGGTGGGAATTGCCGGCTCCACCAAGATTGGCCGTGGCGTCGTGCTGGCGGGCCAGGTCGGCGTGGGCGACAACCTCACCATCGGAGATGGAGTGAGGCTGGGTGCCCGCTCAGGGGTTCATACGAGTGTTCCGGCGGGCAAGGATCTGGTGGGCACGCCGCCAATGGACCCCGTGCAGTTCTTCAAGATGATTGGGGTGATGAAGCGGCTTCCGGAATTGTATGAGCGGTTGAAGCCAATCCTGAAGGAGTACGAGTCGAGGGCTGGCGAAGTGCCTTCCGACCCGCTCTCATCCCGTATCGACTGAGGAATCCGAGTCTTCGGCGGGCACCGGCACATGCGCCTTGCGGTCGCGAAAGCGACCCGTCTGCAGGAATCTCAGCGTCAACGCTCGCGGTCTCGGCAGGATGGGCAGCAGCGTGTGGGAGCTGCGCACCAGTGCAAAGTCAGCCATGCCGCTCAGCACGGTTTCCGACACGGCCACGGTCTGGTCGTTGTCCCCGGGGATCAGCGGATTGAATCCGCGTGAGGTTCCCAGTCCCCCCGCGATGATCCCCACCTCGGTGTTGTGTGGGAAGAGCCCCGCCCGGTCGGCCAAGCCGTGCGAACCTCTTCTCAATTGAAGCGCGGCCCGGCCCCAGATGGCCGGGAACGCCGGGCCGAGTTTGAGGGAAAGCCACTCCGCCATTGCCGACCCCTGGTTCGGCGGCCCCAGCAAGACGACGCGGCGCAGCACGGGCAGTTCATGGTGGTTGACCGCCCATCGCAGCAGGATGCTGCCGAGGGAAAACGCCACGACATCCACCGTCGGTTCGCCCAATCCCCGCAGATAGACCGCCAGCAACTGCGCATTCTCCGGGATGTCCCGGCACCACGACGGGTAGCGGAAGAGCCGGGGGGAATACCCCGCACGCCGCAAATGCAAATACAGCGGCCCCATGATGTAGCGCGTGTTCAGGAGGGGGGGAATCAACACGACCGTGCGCTTCTTGCCGCCGCCGGGAGCAGCGTCACCCACGGCCCGGTCTCGACGAGACGGGAGGGCGTCGCTGGTTGAACCGGCAGTATCGGGCACAGTCGATCTCCTCGATTGAATGGGCAAAGAGAGCCCCGAACAGGATCAAGCGGAACCGGTTGGGCCGGCCGGCGGGGCCTTCCGCCTCCCTTCATTGGAATTGCCCGCCGCCGTCCGATTCCCGGAATGTCCCCCATCAATCGTTCGGAGGTTTCTTCCTATGATTTCGATCCGTGTTCTTGCGATCGGTTGCCTGCTGGCCATTTGCGTCCCCCCCAGCGCCCGGGGAGATGACAAAGTCCCCGCACCGGAGGCCGCCGCCGATCCGCTGGTCGGCGCCGTGGATGTCGGTCTTGTCACCTCGGAGATGATCGGCACGACCCAGGCGATTCGTGGACGCATTCTCGATATCATCCCCTCCACTCATCCCCGCATGCCCAAGCGGCTGGTGATCCGGCGCGATCCGCAATTCTCGATCATCTATTATCCGGATGTTGCCGGCCAGATTGAGAAGCAGCTCGGCGAGCCAAGGGTGGGAATGTGGGTTTACGCCCGTGGCCCGGTGGGGGAGTGGCGCAATCTCCTTGAACTTCGCGTGGCGAAGGGTGGCGCGATCAAGTTCTTTGCACCGGACTCGCAGGTGTCCGCCCTTCCGGTGGTGATCGAGACCGCCGAGGCTCTCGAAGCGGTTCGTTTCACGGCGCCACGCGTTGCCCTGAAGGACTTCGACAACCATCTGGAGAAGCCCGTCAGTGTTGTTGCGAGCGTCGAGCGGTATGAGTTGCCCGGCAGCGAACGCGCTCCGCATGTCCTTCGCGTCACGGATGGAACCGGAAACATCGACGTGGTGTTTTGGGATATCGCACCGGACGTTGACCGGCGAGCGATGGTGCCCGGTTCACGATTGGAGATCCAGGGAACCGCCGGACGCTATCGCGACCGTCAGCAACTGCGCGTGCGGGATGCCCGCGACATTCGCGTTGCCGGCGCGCCCGATCCATCCGCGCCCCTTCCAGCGGTGCCGGCGCTTGAGCGCGTGCCCATCAGTACCCTGGGCCAACGCATGGGAGAAAAGGTGCTGATCGAGGGGCGCGTCGCCTCCGTAACGGAGCCGTGGTCCGATCGTGCACCCCACCTGCTACGGATCGAGGACGCCTCGGGTGCCGTTGAGGTCGTCTTCTGGGACGCCCTGAAGCCCAGGTTGAACGGGGACTTGTTGAGGGAGAACGCCCGCGTCCGCGTGACGGGGGAGGTAGCCCAGCACCTTGGCAAGACGCAGATCCGGCTCAACGAACCGGGGCAGCTCTCGCTTGCCCAACCCTGATGCCTACCCGGGGGTGCTACTGGTCCTCCCCGCAGGTCATCCCAATCATTTGGGGCGAAAATCGTTGCCCCTGCTTTGACAAAAAGTTCTCTCCGCCATTGTTCAATTGTTTTGTGGTTGGCGAATTCCACCTAGCAGCCCAATCAACAGGCGGCGCAGCATGGATCAGGAAGCAGAACTCAAGAGGGTTCTACAGTGTTGCCACATCGCGGCGGCAATGTTGAAGAGGATGAATATCAAAAAGGGGTTGAAAGCGGTTGCTGACGGACTGAAGGCAGTCCGTGCTCTAGACCCGCAGTTGCTGGCCGCAGAACTGGGCGACCGGCAGAACAAGTTTGAGGCGATGCTCCAGCGGGTCGGGACCCCTGCCTATGCGGCTGAGCTTGAACAGGCTCTCGCAGAGCAGTCCATTCGCTTCGAGGGCAAGTTTCCCTCCTATGACTTGCTCGTCCTCAGGCTGCAACTGGACCCGGACGGGGTCGCCCGCCTCAGGGATGGCAAGAAGGTGAAATCCTATCAGGACCTTGAGCCCAAGATATTGGCCAAGATTGTAGCAGATGCTTATAAGGCCAAGTTAACTCGCGCGATGCCGCGGGAGCAGTTCGCCAAGGAGCTGATCGAAGCCTACGAGGTGGAGACGATACTGGCCACCCAACGGCGGGAGCCGATGCACGGGCTGCCGGTGTCGCTGGACAAGATCTACGCCCGCCTTCACCCGCGGGCATCGCACAGGAAGGAAACCACGCGCGAGCTGTTCGCGTGGGATCTCGCCCGCTTTCGACAGGGGGGAACCATCGAGGCCGGAAAGAGATTTGAGTTTGGCTCCGCGCGCGACCAGTCGAAAGCTTGGAAGCTTCGCTCGGAAACGGGTCGGGAGGTCGAGGTGTCCAACCTGGCCATCCACAATGACGCGAACGGAGAAAAGACGTGATAACGCCTCAAGACTTGGTGTTGTTGAGGGAAGGCGTTCCCCCGATTAGTTCCGGGCTTGTGAAGGATATGGCCGTCGGGCACATGGAAGCGCAGAAGCACCTGTCGAGCCGATGCCTGCCCCTGTACGTCAAGAACGTGGGAGCGAAGGTGAAGTTCCTCGTGGGCTCCGAAGGTACTGGCAAGTCCCACTTCCTCTCCATGATGGCTCTGGCCGCCGAGGAGGGGGGATTCATTGTCGTGCGACTTTCGCTGCTGGCCGATCAATTGAAGTTGAACGACGTTTCATCCCTCTATCGGCTCGTCGCCGAACGCGTGGATCCGGACAGGCTGCTCGGAGGGATTGCGTCGAGAATCGCAGCGAGTCTTGGCTACCCGGACCTGGACCTGCGGGAAGACGGCAAGTCCCTGCTGGCCCTGATGCAGTCAAACGATGGCCTGCCGGCGACCGAGGCATCGAAGGAAATCAGGCGCTCAATTGCCAACGCCCTTGCCGGCACACACCTGCCCTTGGCTTTCAAGACATTCCTATTCGACGGATTGCATTCGCGCCTAATGTCGGGATCATCCATAAAGGGGGGGCCGCTTCACCGATGGTTCAACGGGGAGAAGCTTACCACCTCGGAGAAGCGGGAGACATTCATCTTCGATCAGATCACCAGGCGCAACGCGCTAAACTATCTCTACGGCCTGATTGCCATGGTGCGCTTGGCAGGAGATGCCGGCCTCGCGATTTTGCTGGATGACGGTCAAGCCGTCCTCGAAAAGGAACTCCCAAGCGGAATGAAGAGATATACGAAGAGCCAGGCTTGGGACTTCTGGGAACTGCTGCGCCAACTCATCGACGCGACGGAGCGCCTTCCCGGTCTTTTCGTGGCCGTTGCGATGCGGCGCGAGGCGATGGGTAGCGAGACCTCCGCGGGAAAGGGCCTGATGTCCTACGCCGCGCTGCATGCGAGGGTCCAGACGGGAATCGCAATGCGCCAGGCCTACAATCCTTACGGCGACTTGCTCGATTTGGATGCCGCCGGGTCCACTGGCGAGGAACTTGTCGAGCGGGCCCTCGCCGCGCTTCGCCGGGCACTGGACGAAGCGCGGGCAAGCCAGCTTCCCCACCCTCTTCCCGAGACGATTTCAACCAGGAGCGCGCTGAGGGAGCGGGTATCAACACTGGCGCGTTGCCATTTCCTGCCGGACACGGGCAAGGAGGCCAACGAGTCGTGAACACCATGCAGGAGGGCGTTTCCTCCATCGAGGCAATCAGGGGCGGGGTCCCTACACGATCCTCCACCAAGTTGCTGCCTGACCTCAGGCCAGAGGTTATCGAGGGCTTTCGCGAGCGACTCGCGTCCGTTCCCGGGTCTTCCGGCGCGATGATCTGGGGAAATTACGGGTCGGGTAAGTCGCACGTTCTCACGACGATGGAACACGTTGCCCATGAGATGGGCTTCGCTGTCTCCTCGATCACGCTTAGCCGCACACTCTCCCCAGCGAACCTCCCGGACATCTACGCGACCGCAGCGCAGTCTGTCATGCTGCCAGGTTCCTCGATCCCCGGCTTCGACCATCGGCTTGCCGACAAGCGGAGAGATCAGCTCCCCATCGAACTTCGCGAGGCGACATGGGAGGGGTGGTCGCTGCCGGGCAGCGTGCTCACTGCCTTGGTGGGTAATGGCGACCCGGACGCTCGCCATACATTGTACTCATTCTTGACGGGAGGCAAAGTTGCACTCGGGGTCGTCAACAAGGCGATCAAGGATGCGATCCCCGGCTGCCGCCCACCGCGAGGGGGCATGCCGCATGGCGATCTGAAAGCCAAGGCTTGGTTTCAGTGCACAACGGAAATTCTACGCTTCCTCGGCTGCAAAGGCTGGATCTTGCTTCTGGACGAGGCGGAACTGATCTCGCGGCTTGGCAGGGTTACGGGCCTCAAGGCCTGCCTGAATCTCGCCTGGCTTCTGGGGTGGGATGACACCGACAAACCGAACCCGGGTTTCATTACCTTGGCGGGCGCCGCGCGCAGTTGGCTTCACCTATGGTACAACCCGGGGTATCGAAGCATGACATACCAGGATCTGCTCAAGGATGCCTGCCTCCAAAAGCAACCGGCCACCCTGCCAGTGCTTGATTCATTCTTCGAGCGCGCTATCGAGGGCTCCGACGCCATTACGCTCGGCTCTCCCTCGCCCGAGGCGTATCTCCCGCTCCTCGAGCGCCTCCGCCTTCACCACGCGGTTGCCTACGAATGGGAGCCGCCTGCAATGGGCGCGCTCCTCGGAATACTCGAGAAGCATCTCGACCCGGATGCCCCCCCACGTCTCCGCATCCGTGGACTTGTGGAGGTCTTGGACCACGCGAGGTATACCGGCAAACTCCCAGTCATCGATCGAATGGGGCTTGAGGAAGACGCGCTGACAGAAGACGCCACATACTTCAGCGGGGCGGCGATATCGGATGTTTCCGAGGACTGAGCATTTTTCAATGTATTGCATCCTTCTGGGCGCCAACGGCTGATTCCGGAGGGATCAAAACAGCACGGGCTCCACGGGATCGGCGAAGGCAAAGCCGTCGTGACGGCTACAATTCAGTGCAAAATGCGGTAAAACCGCATCACTGCGTCACTCGCCATCCCCCCGCTCCAGCCACCGCCACCGCCAAACACTCCCGCAAGAGAAGTTATCTCCCGCGCAAACTCACCCGCGTCCAGACATCACTCCACAAAACCGCTACGCCACTCACGCCCCCCCCCTCGCCGACTTTGAAAACGTCTTGCTTGCGCGCCCCCCGGGGGGGGATTTGACGATGGGTCTTGACGCAACGAGTACCGTCAACGGTCTTGGATGTGCCATTGGGGCGCGCGGCGATGGAATGCCCCGGTTTCGCAACACTCATTAGAGGGAAATTCGAATGTCGGCAAAATCTTTCCCGGGAAGCCATCGAGGGATTCCTGTCCGGTCAATTGGGCTCTTGGCGGCACTGGGGTTCCTCGCCTCCTGCGGGGGGAAGTCGCCGATTTCCGTTTCATCGCCCATCGAGATGCCCTTCACCAGCACACGGAACAGGGAGTCCCAACCGGCCCCGGAGACGCGCGCGTCCCTTTACCTTCCTTCCGGCGATCGCCGCTCCAGCCTCCTTGGCATCGAACTCGTCTGCCCCGGGGAGATTCACCCGGGGAGCCCTTTCGATTTCCGCATCGCGGCATCCAATCTTTCCGCGTCGACGACCCTGCGACAGGTGACCGTGCTGCAGGAACTCCCTCCTTATGTGACGCTTTCCTCCACGACCCCGACGGCGAACCCTCTGGATCGCCCCGCCTCCGTGCCGGGCAGCGTCGTGTACGGATACGAGCTTGGCGAACTGCGCCCCGGCGAGACGCGCGAGGTCACGGGTCGCGCCGTTTCACCCGACAGCGGCTCGGCAAGCTTCCGGCTCGCGGCGAGCTTTGATCCCACCCTGGACTGGCAGGCACCCGTGGTCGAACCAAGGGTGACCGTCCTCAAGCAGGCACCCACGGAAGTGCTCTCCTGCGAGCCCATCCCCTACACCGTCACCATCCGCAACCAAGGCTCTGGCGTGGCGCGGCGGCTGACCCTCACGGAAGTCCTCCCATCGGGACTGACGGCCAATGGAGGGGAACGATTCGAGGAGTTCGTGGGCGACCTGGCACCCGGCGAGGAGCGCGTCATCACATTTTCCGCCATGGGCTCGCGCACGGGGACGTACGAGACATTCATGATGCTGCGCGGCAACGGGATCCAGGTCGAATCCAATCGCGTGACAACGACGCTGGTCCAACCCAGCCTTGTCGTGACGCGCTCCGCCCTGGGCGAGATTGCCCCGCGCGAGGAAGGAACCTACACCATCACGGTCGAGAATGCCGGGAACGCAACGGCTTCGCAGGTAAGCATCCACGAATCGTTCCCGATAGGATTGACGCTCGTGCGTGCCGAGCCGGCACCCG
>CAYTRP010000173.1:0-7459 GCA_964440195.1 uncultured Candidatus Sumerlaeota bacterium | reverse complement strand
AGCAGGATTCCCTGCTGTTTGGTGAGAAGTGCCAATCCCGTCAGTGCAGCGAGGGTATACAACCACCTATCCTGCCTCCACGACGGAATCGAATGCGATGGACGAGTTAGATGAAGTATCAGGCAGAGAGTTGCCAGAGCCGCCAGCGCATTCAGCAGGTTATCATTGTTGCAGAGGGTACTGTAATAGAGGAACTGGGGCAGGCAGAGCAGGGAAACAAGCATGAGAAGCGATATGTAGGGAGCTGCGTCCCAAAGGCGCAGAATATGAAGAGAAATCGTCAAGGAGGCGACCACTGCCAGCCCCAACAGCAGGGACACCGATCGCGAGAGACGGTAGAGCGCCAGCAGTTCAGTAGAGGCGCCAGCAGACACCACGGGATCCACCATCACAGTCCCTCCCGCGTACTGATAATTTCCATCATACCAGTTCGCGGCGAGTACCGGATCCTTCAGCATAGCCGGGGATGCAGGCCAGGGACTAAAGAGCAGAAAGTACAGCGGTGGGTAGTAGAAGAAGTTGATTCCGTGATCCGCAAAATCCTGCTCCGTTGCCCATCTCTTGTGGACGGCCGAGAAGGCCACGTAGTTGATGGATTCATCGGTACCGGACCGAATAGGCGACGAGAATACCAACTGGACACCCGCCAACAGCCAAGCGAGGATCGCAAGGATTGCCAAAACAGGCAGAGGCGCCGGTCAAGGCGCCTCTGTGATTCAAGGTCGGAGGCTATCGGGACCTTCACCGCACAAACTGGGGCATCAGGTCCGTGCAGGTGTAAAGTCCGCGCAGGCCGCGGTCGTGCATGGCGAGGGCGGCCTTCATCCAGCCGAAGGCGGGTCCGAGGACGTTCGCGGCCATGCTACTCTCGTTGCCGAGGGCAAAAGTGTGGGTGGCGGTCTTGCCCTCGAAGGTGACGCCGGTCAGCGTCATCATCGTTTGCGTGGGCTTGACCGGCTTCGTGGTATCCACGAGGCCACCGACATCAACGCGCTCGCGCGAAACGACACCTGCGCGTTCCAAAAGGACGTCGTCCGCGTGTTCCATGTGGTGAAGTTCGAGCAGGCCATTGCGCTCGGAGAGGATCTGGGCGATCTGCGCGTCGGAGAGGGTCTTCACCTTCTCAACACTATAGCCGGGCATGTGGGCGATGTCCTCGCGCACGGTGGCCTTGTAGGTCTCCCAACTGGAGATGCCGACTCCGAACCAGATCTTGACGTCGGTGACTTCGACAAAGGATTGCGCGGCCAGATTCGCGGCGGCGGTGAGAAGCCCCGGGGTGGCACCGCAACCAGTGACGTAGGTCATGCCGCTTTCGCGAATGAGATCCGAGAGATCCAGGACGCTTTCGACGGCGGAGGTGCGCTTGAGCGCGTCGGCCATGACGCCCTTGTAGCCCGCCTCGCAGAAGCGGCGGATCGTGTTGGGCAGGAAGTCGTTGGGGATGTTCGGGATGGCGAGGAAGATGGCATCCAGTTCGCCGGCGCGGTTGAGGGCCGTCAGCTCGACAACGCTGTCCTCACAGGTGCGGCCATTTTCCAACTGGGCCACGCTCTGGTCGGCGGAGAGGGCCATCACATGATCGGCCTGGATCCCTTCGCGGTCATGGGCGATGCCTTCGCGATCGGCGAGGGCGACGAGGCGGAACTCGGACTTATGGGCGAGGAGGGAGGCCGCGCTACGCCCAAGGCCACCAGCGCCCATGATGGCGATGCGCCGGGTCTTGACCGCAGAGTGGGTGGGGGCGCTGGGCATCGTGGCGGAAGCAGTCATGGCAAATCCTCGAAATTGATGAGTGTTCGAAACGTGCCGTCTCAGCCGAGACAAGGCGGGGTGAAGAGGGCACTTATGGCCCACAGGGGCAACGGAAACCGGATTCGAGGGCGGGCATCGATAGTCTGGGTCCTAATGACCCACCGCAAACAGGGATTGCACCTTGATTTCCGTCGCTCTGCTGGTTTCTTCCGTGATGTAATGGACGCCGATGTGGTACAAGGATTGCCTCGATCATTGGGGCAATACTGGATCTCGGGATTGAGGTCCAAAGAACCATTTTCACAAAGGAGACAGTATCATGGCATGGAAACGTGAGATTCTTTCCGGTCCGAAGCGTGACAAGACCGTTGCCGCATTGCAGGCTGTTTTGTCCGATTTGATCGACCTTTCCCTTCAGGGCAAACAGGCGCATTGGAACGTCAAGGGACCCCAGTTCAAGTCGATTCACGAGCAGCTTGACGAGGTGGTCACTGCAGCACGCCTCGCAAGCGACGAATTGGCCGAGCGGATTTCGACCCTTGGTCTCCCCGCCGATGGTCGCATTGCCACGGTCGGCAGCTCGACGCGCCTTCCCGAATATCCCGGCGACTTTGTGACGAAGGAAGAAACGGTCAGGCTCGTCGCGGATCGCCTCGCCCAGACGATCGAGGGGCTCCGTGCCGCCCAGGAGATCACCAGCGAGACGGATCCTGTCTCCGAAGACCTCCTGATTGGTATCAGCGGAGGATTCGAAAAGACGCTTTGGATGCTCCAGGCACAGGAAGGATGAACGGCTTCCGAACATGAATCAGATGAGAGCCGAGGGACCGGGCGCGTGCTTTTCCTTGCCGCCCCGGTCCCTTGATTCATTTGTGGACCATTCGGACCGGAGGATGATGCGTCGATGAGACAAGGAAATGGTTTCGCGCTTTGTGGGATGCTGGCCATCGCGGGTTTGATGGGGCCATTGCCAGCGGGCGCCGATTCCATTGCGCGGGATCGGCTTTACGCGTCGGTGCACGACCTCGCACGGGAGCAGGAATTTGCCGAACGCGAGGCGGATTGGCGCAATGGGCCCATCGTCTACCAGGTCATCGTCGATCGTTTCGCGCCCCCTGACGATCTTGGGGAGCGGGCGCACTTCTATGCCTCTCCACGCCGGTTGATGGAGTGGGACGATGTTCCCGTGCAGCGCCCCTATGACGAGTCGATCCAGGTCACGGGTCATGAAGTGGACTTCTGGGGCGGCACACTTGCGGGCGTTGCCGGAAAGGTGGACTACCTCAAGGGCTTGGGCGTGGACGTCCTGTACCTGAATCCCATCCATGACGCGTACACCAACCACAAGTATGACGCGCGCGACTACTTCGGCGTCTCTCCCGAGTACGGCACGCGTCAGGATGTGATCGATCTCGCCGGGGAACTGCACGGTCGCGGCATGCGATTGGTTCTCGACGGCGTCTTCAACCACATGGGGCGCAATTCGCCGCATTTTCAGGAGGCCCAGTCCGACGAGGGGAGTCCGTGGCGCGAATGGTACTTCTTCGGAGAGCAGTATCAGAATGGCTACCGCGCCTGGGTCAACATCCCGAACCTGCCGGAGGTGAACCTCGAGAGTCCCGCCGTGCGCGCGCGCATCTGGGGCGATCCGGATTCCGTCGTGCAGGGATGGCTCCGTGATGGTGTGGATGGTTGGCGGCTGGATGTGGCGTTTGACATCGGGTTCACCTGGTTGAGCGAGCTGACGCAGTCGGCCCATCGCGCCAAGCCCGGCAGCGCGATCATTGGCGAGGTGTGGAATTACCCGGAGCAGTGGACGCCCGCGCTCGATGGCGTGATGAACATGACGCTGCGCCAACTGCTGCTCGACTTCGCGAATGGGCACTTGGATGGCGCGCTTTTCGGCCGGCAAGTGGAGCGCATGGTAGAGGACATGGGGATCGAGCCGATGCTCAAGTCGTGGGTGATTCTGGACAACCATGACACCTCCCGCATCGCCTCGATGGTTCCCGACCCAGAGCAGCGACGGTTACTACAGGCGTTGTTCTTCACGCTTCCCGGGTCGCCCTGCGTTTACTATGGGGCGGAGGTTGGCATGGAGGGTGTCGGCGATCCGGGCTCGCGAGGGCCGATGCGCTGGGATCTTGCCACCGACGGGAATGAGGAATTCGCCTGGATGCGGAAATTGATCGCCCTGAGGCGGGACAATCGGGCCCTGCGGATCGGTGACTTCCGTCTGCTCGACTCGTCGCGGCTCCTGGCGTTCATGCGGCACACCGACCGGATCGCCGAGAGTCTCTACGTTGTGGCAAACCCGACGGAGGAGCCCGTCAAGGAGGTCCTCGTCATCCGGGACTCCAAGCTCATGAGCTATACGCGCCTGAATGACCTGCTTTCCCAGAGGGACTTTACCGTGGTGGCGGGCACCCTGACCATCGAGGTTCCGGCGCGCACGGTTTTCGTCCTGAAACCCTTGGTGGACCAGGAGACGGAGAACTACACCCCCTACAAGCGGGTGAAGTGACGGGCAGCTCCGCGAACGGGTACTGAAAGCCGAAAACCAGCGTTCTCCCGTCCGGCACTCTCCTTGCCCCGATCCCGGCCGGGAAGGACAACCTTCCCCCAGCACGCCGCAGGAGGGACTTATGCTTCGATTCAGCGACCCCCGTCTCGAGCCCATCGCCGCAAAGGTGGCATCGGGACAGCGCTTGGGCTTCGAGGACGGCCTGGCCCTCTATGGCTCGAATGACCTTCCCGCATTGGCCAACATGGCCAACCAGGTGCGCGAGCGGCTTCACGGCAACAAGACGTTCTACAACATCAACCTGCACATCAATCCGACGAACACCTGCTTCATGTCGTGCAAGTTCTGCGCGTTCGGACGGAAGGCGTTCAACCCGGAGTCCTACATCCGCACGCCGGAGGAAATCGTCGAGCGGGCGCGTCAAATTTTGCCGGAGGGCGCGTCGGAAATCCATTTGGTCGGCGGTCTCGATCCGCGCCTCAAGATCGAGTATTACTGCGGCTACATCCGCGCGTTGAAGAACGCGTTCCCGCATATCCACATCAAGACGCTCACGCCCGTCGAGGTGGTCTTCATCGCGAAGATGTCGAAGCTCACCGTCCGGCAGGTGATCGAGCGCCTTGCCGAAGCGGGCATGGATTCCATGCCCGGCGGGGGAGCGGAAATTTTCGACCCGGAAGTCCGCGAGCAAATCTGCGAGCACAAATGCGACGCCTCCGGTTGGTTCGAGACACACCGCGAAATGCATCGCATGGGATTCCGCACGAATTGCACGATGCTGATCGGTCACATCGAGCAAGCCCGCCACCGCGTCGATCACCTGCTGCGCCTGCGCGCTCACCAGGACGAGTGGGGGAGCATCGGGGAGGGGAGCGCGGGAGCGGGCTTCCAGTGCTTCATACCTCTCTCCTTCCATCCGCAAAACACCGCGTTCTCCCACCTGCCGGGCCCATCGGGATTTGACGAGCTTCGCAACATCGCCGTCGCGCGCCTGATGCTCGACAACATCCCGCACATCAAGGCCTACTGGATCATGCTGGGCATCAAGCAGGCGCAGGTGGCCCAGTGGCTTGGAGCGGACGACATCGATGGGACCGTGGTTTACGAGGAGATTTATCACGATGCGGGCGCGACGACGCCCAAGGGGATGACCGTTGCCCAGTTGCGGCATCAGATCCGCGAGTGCGGCCGAACGCCGGTCCTGCGCGACTCGGTGTACAACGAGATTCCCGTGGCGGAGGAGAAGGTCGCCGCGGTTTCCTCCCATTGATTGCGATGCATTCCGCGGAAGGTGGCGCAAATGGCTCCCCGATCCTCCGACGTGAACGTGCGAACGCGCCCCCGGATTGTCATCCTTGGGGCGGGTTTTGCGGGTGCGAACTGCGCGCAACTGCTTGAGCGCCTCATCGGCAAGTCCGAGGCCGACATCCTGCTGCTTGATCCCCACAACTACTTCGTCTTCTACCCGTTGCTGGTGGAGGCGGGCATAGGCGCGCTGGAACCGCGCCATGTGATTGTCCCCATTCGCTCGTTCATCACGCGCCGCACGCGGTTTCGGATGGCGGAAGTCGAGTCGGTCGATCCGCGCACCCAGACGGTCAGGTACTCGATGATGGGCGAGGGCGGCTCCCGCGTGGTGGGGTACGACCATTTGCTCATCGCATTGGGAAGCGTGACGATGACGCCACCGACCCCCGGGCTGTCAGAGCATGGCTGGACGATGAAGGGCCTTGGCGATGCGGTGTCGCTGCGCGACCGGGCGATCCAGTTGCTGGAACTTGCGAACGTGCAGGATGATCCGGAGATTCGCCGGGAGCTGCTGCGGTTCGTGGTCGTGGGGGGAAGTTACACGGGCGTGGAGGTCGCGGGCGAGTTCCTTGAGTTCATGCAGACCCTGGCCCTGCAATACCGCAATCTGAAGCCGTCGGACTGCGAGACCGTCCTGGTGGATCGCGGGGAGCGCATCCTTCCCGCCCTGCATGAGAGCCTCGCGGAGTATGCCGCCAGGGAGCTGAAGCGCTACGGGGTGATCATCAAGACGAGGACAACGGTGAATGAAATCCACGAGGATCGGGCGGTCTTGTCGGATGGCGAGGTGATTCGCACCCGCACGGTCGTTTGGTGCGCGGGAATCTCGCAGAATCCGATCGCGCACGCGATGCCCCTGCCGATGGATTCGCGAGGCTACCTGCTGTGCGACGAAAACCTGAACATCAAGGGCTTCGGGAATATATGGGCGGCGGGGGATGGCGCCGTGATACCGGATGGCAAGGGAGGGGCCCAGCCGCCCACGGCACAACATGCCGTGCGGGAAGGCGATCACGTCGCGCACAACATCGCCCGGGCCATCAAGGGAAAGGCCCCCCTCCCGTTCCGTTTCAGGGGACTCGGTTCGCTGGTTCCGCTCGGTCACTACCGCGCCGTGGCGGAGGTCATGGGGCTTCGCCTGAGGGGTTTCCCCGCCTGGTGGATGTGGCGGACGGTCTACCTGATGAAGATGCCGACGCTCTCGCGCAAGGCACGCGTCGCGACGGACTGGACGCTTGACCTTTTTTTCTCGCGCAATGTGGCCCAATTGGGAATGCAGCGCGCGCGTTCCCACGGCCACGGCGCTATTCTGGAGATGAAGCCAGGGGGGGAGCCCCGTCCACAATCGACGTCGCCAGGGCGGTGACGTCCGCCACGTTCACAAGGCCATCGCCGTTGATGTCGCCCACGAGCGACGCCGCGATCGTGTAGTGGGCCGATTCGACCGGGGAGAACCCGCCCTCGATCTGATCGAGGCTTCCTCCGCCGACGGCGACACCGATGGTTCCCGATTCGTTTGGGTCCTCGAGAAAGACCACGATCAAGTACACGGGATCGGTGCCCGCCAATGCGGCCGTGGCCGTGCTGGCGAGCGTGCCCGTCAACTCCACCGCGTGCAGATCGAAGAGCCCGCCGACGGGCTGGTCGAACTCCACCTCGAAGCGCACCGCATCGCGATCCGTCTGCACGGGGTCGAGCAACCCGATGGTGGCTGTCGCCCCCTCCAACAACTCGCAGCCCGTCTCGTGGGAACCGAAGTCCGACCATGTGTTGACCGGATGGGAAGTCCACTCGTCTCCCAGTGTGAAGGGGGAGGAGGGATTGGTTCTGCGCCGCAAGCCGGACGTCTTTCTGGGCAGAACCAATCCCTCC
>CAYTRP010000172.1:0-7465 GCA_964440195.1 uncultured Candidatus Sumerlaeota bacterium | reverse complement strand
CCCGAACTCGCAGAACACCATCGAATACCTCCATCGCGGCGACATCGCCACCGTGGCGGCGCAATATTCCTATCTGAACAGCCCCCTCGCCCTGATGACCCAGGCGGAATACGGCGCCGCCATGGCCCGCGCCCTGTTCGTGGAGGTCTATGGCCATTGGCGCACCCTCCCCAAGGACGCGCGCCCGCGATTGTTCCTGCGCGGCCTCAGCCTCGGCTCCCGGAATTCCGATCTCTCCTTCGACCTCTACGACATCATCGACGATCCGTTCGACGGCGTCTTGTGGAGCGGCCCGCCGTTCAGCCACGAGACGTGGTTGCACGTCACCGCCGAACGGGATTCGGACTCGCCCGCATGGCTGCCAAGATTCCGCGACGGCGCCGTGGTGCGCTTCATGAACCAGGATGGCGGACTGGAACGGGGCGGTGCCGAGTGGGGCGCCTTCCGCATCGCCTTCCTGCAATACGCCAGCGATCCCATCGTCTTCTTCAGTACCCAATCCGCTTGGCGGGAACCCGCATGGATGCGCGAGCCGCGCGGCCCCGACGTGTCCCCCGACCTGCGTTGGTTCCCCGTCGTCACCATGCTGCAACTGGCCGCCGACATGATGGTGGGCACCGCGCCAACGGGCTTCGGCCATGAGTACGCGGCAACGGACTACATCGACGCCTGGCTGGCGCTGACCGAGCCGGAAGGTTGGAGCGACGAGGATTTGGAACGCTTGCGGGAATTGTTTGAAGAACAACCTGAAGATTAGAGCGTTGTTTGGCTTAGTGCGACTGTCTGATCGATTTATAATTATTATCATTGGATAAATAAATAAACCACGGAGTCACGAAGAACACGGAGAACCACCGGAATCGCGGGCTGAACGGGAGATCTCCATGAGCGGACAAACACCCTTCTCCGTGCCCTTCGTTCCTCCGTGATAAAATTCATGCTTGAATGGATCGCTGTTCGGGCACGGTAAACCGCGAAATGCCCAAAATCCGGGTTTCGCCCGGCCACCGAGCTGGTTATCAATTCACCATCCTCGCAAGGAGTCGCTCCATGGCCTCTCTTCCTCGATGCCGCGCGTTTGCATTCGTCGCCTCGACCGTTGCCGTGGCGGCGTTCACATTCATTGTGCCACCGGCAAACGGCGAACCCATCGTGGCGACGGAATCCGACCTCATGTATGTGATGGGTGCCGAACCCACCTTGATCCGGATCGTGCCCCACTCCGCATGGGAGAGCATGCCGCCGAAAGGGACCGAGGCCGACGGCGTGCGCCGCAACCTGGGGGTGGGCCACCAGGAGACGTTCAGGACCATTACCATCGGCGTGACGGCCATGCACCCCGCGGCGTTTGACGCCCAGGGGCGCCCGGTCATTTCGCCCAACGACAAGGCCACGATCACCCTGGAGAGCGACGGCTTGTGGGACAGTCGCACGGTCAACGAGGGCTCGGCGTTCAACTTCGGCGACTACCACATCCAGATCCCGATAATTCATGCAGGGCACGGCGAGTTGGGCGGCGGGCTGACGGTGATTGAGATCGCGACCATCGAATCCCTTCCTCCGGGTTTCGCCGACAGCACCACCGCTGGCGGGGCGCAGCGGCGATTGCGCGTGCGCCACGAGATCGCCATGCTCACGCTGCACCACAGCAACTCGCCCCACAATCCCGGCAACGACCTGGGACAAGAGTTGCGCAGCATGCAGTCCTGGGGGGAAGCCGACCGCAAGTGGTGGGACATCCCGTATCACTACATAATCGATCTGGACGGCACGGTGCTCCAGGCTCGCGACCACCGCTTTGTCGGCGACACGAACACGCGTTATGACCCGCGCGGGCACTTCCTCATCAACTGCTTCGGCAATTACGACCAGGCGGAACCCAATGCGGCGCAACTGGCCACGATCGCCAACCTGATGGCGTGGGCGGCGATGGAGTACAACATCGATCCGCTGGAGATCTATGGCCATCGCGACCTCGCCCAGACCACTTGCCCCGGCAGCAAACTCTATCGCTACATCGAGAACGGCACACTCGAGAGCATGGTGGAGGAAGTGATGGAGAGGGGAAAGCCGCGGCTGGTATGGATGGAATAGGGAGAAGGATAAAGGCTGAAGGATGAATGTGGAGGACACCCTTCACGTCTCCCCTTGTCCCGTCTCTCATCGTGGGTGTTGAAGAATCCATTACCTTCGCAAGGAGCCCCACCATGCGCTCTTTCTTTCATGCCCCACCGTTTTTCGCGGCATTTCTCCTGATGCCCTGCGCGTCGCTCTCGTGGGCCGATGCCACCGCCACCGAAGCACCCATCATCCGCATCGTGAGGCATTCCGCCTGGGAAAGCATGCCTCCCAAGGGAACCGAGGCCGACGGCATCCGCCGCAATCTCGGCCCGGGGGACGAGTTCACCTTTCGCGACATCACCATCGGCGTGACGGAGACGCATCCGGCGGCTCGCGACGAGGAAGGGCGTCCGGTCATTTCGCCGGACGACAAGGTGACGGTGACGCTGCGCAGCGGCAGCGCACAGGAAACGCGCACCGTGGACGAAGGCTCCGCGTTCAACTTTGGCGATTACCACGTCCAGATCGTGGCGATTCACGCCGGGCGCGGAGAGTTGGGCGGCGGCGTGACCGCCATCGAGGTGGCAACTCTCGAATCCTTGCCACCGGGTTTCGCGGCGCTGCCACCGAACTCTACGAACGGCATGAGCGCGGGCGGGCCGGAGCGCCGCCTGCGCGTGAAACACGACATCGACAAGCTGACGCTGCACCACAGCGCGACTTCGCACGTCGCGGGGGACGACCTCGCGCAAAAACTGCGCAACATGCAGTCGTGGGGGGAGAGCGACCGCAAGTGGTGGGACATCCCCTATCACTACATGATCGACCTGGACGGCACGGTGTTCCAGGCCCGCGACCACCGCTTCGTCGGCGACACGAACACGCGATACGATCCGGCGGGACATTTCCTGATCAACTGTTTCGGAAACTACAGCCAGGTTGAACCGAACGAGGCACAACTGGCGACCATCGCCAACCTGATGGCATGGGCGGCGATGGAATACAACATCGAGCCACTGGAAATCTACGGCCACCGCGACCTCGCGCAGACCAGTTGTCCGGGCGACAATCTCTACCGCTACATCGAGAACGGCGAGCTTCAGCGGATGGTTGAGGACGTGATGGCGAAGGGTCAGCCGAAGCTGGAGTGGGTGGACAGGGTGGAGGGGCAGTGACGCGGGTGCCTGCTTGACAAGCGAGGGAACCGCTTCGTAAGCAACCCCAGCAAACCCGTGGACAATCCACGCAAACCCAATACCGCGCAAGGGTGCATCCATGACAGCCGTGATCGACAGGACAAGAATCGAAAGGCGGATCGACGATTGGGTCGAACGGCTTGAGGCTCTTTACGAGCGTGTGCGGCGGTTTGCCCGGGCCCGCCCGGACGCCGAAGAGTTGAAGATTCTGGAGGGCCAAGTGCTTCAGCGGCTTGAATACGTCATGGAGCAAAACGACGTTCCCCCGCGTATGTTGCCGACCATCGCCGTGCTGAAGGGAATCAATCGAGTCTCGTTTGTCCCGAGCGCGCTTTGGACCATAGGAGCCAATGGCCGAGCCACCGTCACGACAAACCGGCATCAATACATGCTGGCGGACCTGAACGAGGAGAAAGAAGCCCCCAGCGACTGGCGCATCGCCACATCAAGGGGCTCGGCGATCCAGTTGCCATTTGACGAAACCGTGTTCTCCCAGCTTCTCGATCATCAGGAACTGGCGTGAGCCGGACCGAAGTGGAGAGGATACACGCCGTCTGGTTGAAGGTCGATGACCTTCTGCGGATGGAAGGTGGAGAGAATGCCGTTCACCCCGTGGCCGTAGAGTCCCGGGAAACGAACGATTGCGCCTACTTCGTCATCTTGTTCGCCCAACTGGAACCAGCGATCAGTGAGCTTTACGAACAAACCGTTGGACCGGCGCAGCGGGTTCCATTCTTTACCCAACTCGGCATGGTGGCCGATCTGCTGGAGGTTGATGCGGAAAAACTCAGGATCGCCTACGAGCTTCGCTGTGAAATCGCACACGGCCGCATCACCCGGGAGGACATTCAACTTCCGATCTGGACGAGCCTGTTTCTCGAAGCCATCGGTCCCTGAAAAGGGAGACTTATCCCCCGTGCCGCCGTGTTCTTCGAGGCTGAAGGCCTATCTCAAAAGTCAACGATCGTCTTGAATCCGCCATAGACCATGCGCTTGCAGTCGAACAGCATGGTCTTCGGGTCCATTGAACAGGGGAGACGCGGGTCTTTCATGACCTTGGCGTTCACGCGGTCGCGATGGGCGCGGGACTTGAACACGATCCATGAGAAGACGACCGTTTCGCCCTCCTTGAGTTTCATGTTCTTCGGAAACGGAACGCCGAAAGCGGTGTTCAGATCGTCGCCGACGCATTCGCGGTACTCGAGGGCGCCGTGTTCCCTCCAGATTTTGCCCGCCTTGAGCGACATCTTGCGGTAGGCGGCGAGGTTCTTGATCGGCACGGGAATGACAAAGCCATCGACGTAAGGCATGGGAAGGTCCCCTTGGGATCAGAGTGCGGTGAGATTGCCGGACCGCAGGCGCGTGATAGCAATGATGGCGAAGCGGTTCAGGACTTCTTCAAGAACCTGTCCACGACCGGGCGGACCTTCGGCTCGATCAGCGCATCGGCGGAGAAGCGCCCCGGGCCGGTGAAGATCAGGGTGAGGAACGCCGTGAGGAAAAGTAGCGCGGGTTCCTTGCTGGCTCCCCCGGTCATGGTCCACGGGTCGGAAGCATGAACGACGAACGCGGCGACGATCATCGTGAAGGCCACGGGGATCGCCGACAACCGCGTGGCAAGACCGATGAGGACGAGGAAGGAGCACACGAATTCCGCCAAGGCCGCCAGAACAAGGCTCGGGCCGAGTCCGATCCCGATCGGATCCCCCCAGTTCTCGAAATCCCATCTGAGCACCATCAGCATCTTTCCCCAACCGTGCGTCATCATGTATCCCGCGAAGCCGATCCGCAGAATGAGGAGACCAACGGAGTTGAGATGTTCCAAACACTTGGGATTCATGAAGGCGGTTCCTTTTCGTGGGGGGAGTCCGGTTTCAAGCACCGCGACTCCCCCGAGCAGATTGCGTGCCGCGTCGCTGGCCGGTCATGCCAATTTCAGTTATTGCGTTGGCCTGGGCGGGCAAGGGTGCCCGCCCTCCACGACATTTGGGGGTTTGGGGCCGACACGCTATTTCTGGAAACCGTATCACTTCTTCCGGTGATAGTTCGCCGTCATGACGGTCGTCCAGCTTCCATCGTCGTTTTGCATCGCGGAGGTCCAGGTGCGATGGTCGTCGCTGACGAAGTGAATCTGTTCGCGGTACATCACTTCTTCCCCCTCGATGAAGCCCTGCTCGCCCATTTTGGGGCCCTTGACGTAGAGCGACAGGGTCTTGCCGTCCGGCTCCACCTCGCCGTCGTATACCCACAGGTGCGTCATCATCGAGCCGATCCATGTGCCGGTGTACCGCTTCTTCTTCGGGTCGTAGCCGACGGTAAGAATCATATTGGCCGTTCCACCGCCGGGCACTTCCCCGGTTCCATTGGCGACAATCCATAATCCGCCAATGGAGCGGACGGACTCGGTCCCCCTGGATTTCATCGGGGGATCGTCTGGTCCCGCGGAGCATTCGGCCTCGGTGTTCCACTCGCCGACCAGTTTCTGAAGCCAGCGGTGTTCCTCCCGGGGCTCCTCCATTCCTGGGCATTCCTGTTCCTTTTGCGCTTCGGTTGCCATTGTCATTCTCCTGTCGGGGTATCTGGTCGAGGGTTGCCGGTTTCGGGTCTCATTGAATTTCCCACAGGTATTCCGCGAGGCGGTTGAAGCTCATCGCCATGCCATCCTTCATGCCGGTGGCAAGGGCGGCGTCGCGGGCATCTTTCGAGGGGTAGCGTATCTTGACGGTCATGGTCGTCCAGCCTTGCTCCTCGACAAAGGACAACATGTTGAGCGTCTCGGGCCACGGATCGCCCCAGTTTTCGGTGGAGACAACGCGCTCCGGCGAAACGATCTCGCGATACTCGCCGTGCATGTGCATCTCGTTGCCGCCGGCGTCGCGCCAGGCGAAGTGCCATTTCCCGCCGGGGCACAGGTCGATCTCGCACACGGGCATGGTCCATCCGTCCGGACCCAGCAGCCAACGCGAAAGATGCTTCGGATTTGTCCACGCGTCGAAGACAAGCTGGCGCGGCGCGGCGAAGGCGGCCGTCGCGACGAACTCGCGTTCGTTTGGCGTCGAGAATGCTGGAGTGGCGTTGTGGTTTGTCGTGACCATGATGTTTTTCCTTTGTTGTCAGGGTTTCAACTCCCGCACGGGCCGCACCTCGATGCTTCCCACGCGGGCCGGGGGAATCTTCCGGGCGATTCCAAGCGCCTCGTCCAGGTCATTCGCCTCGATCATGTAGAAGCCCGCCAATTGCTCCTTCGTCTCGGCGAACGGGCCGTCGGTGATGGTCGCCTTGCCCCCCCGGACGCGGACGGTGGTGGCGGTCTGGACGGATTCCAGCGCCTGCCCGGCGATGAGGTGCCCGCTGGCAGCGAGTCCCTGGGCACAGGCCATGCACTCGGCGTCCCGGGGGCTTTCGGCATTGGATCGAAAGTCCTGCTCGTTGAAGTAAACAAGGCAGAGGTATTTCATGGGGAGAACTCCTTGCGGGTGGCTCGGCGTAAACGATTCGGCTGAATCAGGATTCCATGTCCCAGACGGGACGGACCTCCACCGCGCCGTGGCGCGCGCCGGGAATCCGAGCGGCTATCTGGATGGCCTCGTTCAAATCCCGGGCCTGGATCATGAAATATCCGCCCAGCGTTTCCTTCGTCTCGATGAAGGGCCCATCGGTCACGGACGTCTTGCCATCCCGCACGCGGACGGTTGCCCCCGTCTTGGCGGATTGCAACGGATCGCCCGCCAGCAACTGGCCGCTCTCGGTCAGTTCCCGCGAAAGGGCGGCGTACTCCCCCACATAGGCGTTGAATTCCGCCTTGGGCATCTCCTCGCACACCTTCTCGTCACCATAGATCAGACACATGTAGCGCATGACGGCCTCCTGTTGAATGACTTCCGGGGTCTTCCGCCAATTAGTCGCCGGACCGGGGCGATTTCGACAAGGGCCGGAAACTTTTTTTTAGCCCGTCACTTCGGCGAGCCGCCGTTCAAGGAATCGCCGCTCCGGTTCCTGCCGGGCCAGTTCCAGAGCGCGAGCATAGGAGGCCCGGGCTTGCGCATTCTGCCCCAAGCGCCTGCACAATTCCGCCCGGGCCGAATGGGCGAGGTGATAATCCCCCAAGTCCCCCCGCGCAAGGATTCCGTCGATCAGGTCCAGCCCCGCCCGCGGCCCATCGCGCATCGCCACGGCCACGGCCCGGTTCAGCTCCACCACGGCGCTTG
>CAYTRP010000171.1:0-7482 GCA_964440195.1 uncultured Candidatus Sumerlaeota bacterium | reverse complement strand
ACACGGTCGTCATCATGACAAGCAACGTGGGCTCGCCGCATCTGCTCGAGGGCATCGACGCGTCCGGCGAGATCCGCGACGCGGCGCGCGCGCGCGTCATGGCGGACCTGCGCGCCGGGTTCCGGCCGGAATTTCTCAACCGCATCGACGAGGTGGTCTTGTTCAAGCCGCTGCACCGCGACGAGATCGTGAAGATCGTGGATTTGTTGGTGGAGAAGTTGCGCGGGCGGTTGGCGGAACGACGCATCGCGTTGGAGTTGAGCGACGGGGCACGCGCCTGGCTCGCGGAGAGCGGCTACGACCCGGTGTATGGGGCGCGGCCATTGCGCCGATTCCTGCAACGTGAGTTGGAGACGCGCCTCGCGCGGCTGTTGCTGACGAATGGCGTGGGCGAGGGGGGACGCGTCTTCGTCGATCTCGCCGACGGAAAACTGACGATGCACGCCCCCTGATCCCGCGATCCACCCTGTTTTGACCTTGAAACTTCCAGACGCGGACCCAAATCCTGACGGCAACGTGTGCATCAGTTCCCCGTCAGGAAGCCGCTCGGCGTGCCAACGTCCCCCACCCCGGTGCTCCTCCTTCGCATTCTGGCGGTGACCGCCGCTTACTTGATCGCGGCGTCGATTTCCCTGCCGTCGCCAACGGATGCGCCCGACGCCCGCCTGTTCTGGTTTCCGGCGGGGGTTGCCCTGGCCCTTCTCGTCCGCTGGGGGCTGGGGATCTGGCCGGGGATCCTGCTCGGGGGAATCATCGTCGACAGTCATTTGGGACACTCGCCCACCTTCGCCTTCCTGGAGCCAATCGGCAAGACGCTGGGCTCGGTGGCGGCTGCGTGGTGGCTGCGGCGTGCCGGGTTCCAAGGCGGCTTCCCCCGGCGCGAGGACGTCATCGCCTTTTGCGCGGCCTCGGTTGTGGGGATGGCAATCCCGCCGACCTGGGGAGTGTTCTGGTTGGCGCTGGGCGGCTTGGTTGCGACGGCGGAGGCGGCGCTTGCCACCTGGAGCATCTGGTGGCTTGGCGACACGGTTGGCGTGCTGCTGATGGCTCCGTTCCTGCTTTCCCTCGGGGCGGGGTGTTTCGATCCGGTGCGGGAGCGACCGCGGGAATTCGCGCTTTGGGCCCTCCTGGCGTTGGCCGCCGTCGCCGCCATGCTGATCTCGCCGAGTTCCGTCGAAGCCTGGATCACGCTGGCGCTGCTTCCCGTGCCCCTGATGGTGTGGGCGGTCATCCGCTTCGGACTAAGCGTCGCCTCGCTGTGGGTCCTGGCGCTCACGGGCGTGGGAATGGTCGAGGCGACCCTTGGGCAGGGCGTCTTCCGGCTCGAATCAAGCACCGAGGCGCTGCTGATCCTGTGGGCGTACCTGGCCAGCTTCGTCATCATCGGCCTGTTCATCACGGCCCTGCAGAATGAACAGCGCGACGTGACCCTGCGACTGCGCCAGACGACAAGCCTCCAGTCGTTGCTGATCAAGCTCGCGACGGGTTTCCTCAACACCCCCGAGGAAAGCCTGGATGTCGCCATCGACAATGCCCTGGCCGAGCTGGGGACATTGACGGGCGCGGACCGCGCGTACGTGTTCCGCTATGACCACGATTCGCGAACGATGTCGAACACCCACGAATGGTGCCAACCGGGCGTCGAGTCCGAGAAGGAAAACTTGCAGGAGCTGTCCTACGACCTCCTCCCCGACTGGGAGCGCCAGCACGGCAGCGACAGGATCATCCACGTCCCGAACGTGCAGGAACTCCCGCGCGAGTCGCCCATGCGCGCAATCCTCGAGTCCCAGGGAATCAAGACGCTCATCACCGTGCCGATGATCGCCGGGGGCGTGTGCCTGGGCTTCGTCGGATTCGACGACGTCCGGCGGCTACGCGCCTGGAGCCAGGACGAGAAGAACATCCTGCGCGTGCTTGCGGAGATAATCACGAACATCGAGGTGCGCCGCCGCCAATCCATCGCCCTGCAGCGCAGCCGCGCCGAGTATGAGTCCGTTGTGCGCTACCAGCGCGAACTCGTCTGCCGCTACCTGCCGGACACGACGCTCACCTTTGTGAACGACGCGTACTGCCGCTGGGCGGGCCGCGCGCGCGAGGACCTGCTTGGCCGCCGCTTCATCGAGCTTCGGGGCGGGAGCGACGAGGCCGGCATGCTCACGCGCATCAACCGGATCATCGAGACGGGGGAGAGCAACGCCCACGAGCATGCCTCCATTGCCGCAAACGGCGCCCCGCGCTGGCACTTGTGGACGGATGTTCTCCTGCCCGCGGACCCCGGCGGGCGGGTCGAGTTGCAGTCCGTGGGGATCGACATCACGGAGCGCAAGCTGGCCGAGGATGCCAGCAGCCGCTACCGCGAGATGTTGCAGGAGATCATCGACCTCCTGCCCGCGTACATCTTCGCCAAGGACGCCGAGGGGCGGTTCATCTTCATCAACAAGAGTCTCGCGGACTTTTTCAAGACGACGCCGCGGGAGGTCATCGGCAAGCGGGACGAGGATTTCGGCGCCAATGCCGAGCAGGCGGAGAAGCTGCGCGCCGAAGACCGCAAGGTGATGGAGGAAGGCCATGCGCTCTTCCTTCCCGAAGTGCCCGTTCCATTCTCCCGGCAGCACATGGGATGGTTTCAGTCCACGAAGGTTCCATTCGAGCTTCCGCTGGACAAGTCGCCCGCGGTCCTTGGCGTGGCGGTTGACATCACGGACCGTCTCCTCGCGGAGAAGAGCATCCGCGAAAGCGAGGAGCGCCTGCGCGCCATCGGGGACAACCTGCCCGACGGGGCCATCTATCGCCTCCACCAGTTCCCGGACGGCACCATTGAAGTCCCCTACATCAGCGCGGGCATCGAGCGCATCCTTGGCCATGCGGCCGCCGAGGTGATGCGCAACCCGCTGATCATGCAGGAGACATTGCACCCGGACGACGTGGCGGACTTCGAGCTGGCATCGATCGAGACGCTGCGCACGCTCGAACCGTACGACCACACCTGGCGCTACCGGCACAAGGACGGCACCCTGCGCTGGTTGCACATGCGGTCCACCTCGTGGCGCACGCAGGACGGGGGCCTGATTGCCGATGGCGTGGCCACGGACGTGACGACGCGCATCCTCGCGGAGGAGGCGGTGCGCCAGGGCGAGCGCCTGATGCGCGCGCTGAGCGACAACATGCCGACGATCGCGCTGATTCGCCTCGAGCGCTCGCCCGAGGGTGTCGTGCGCATCACGCACATAACGCGGGGCATCGAGCACATCCTGGAGCGGGCGGCGGAGGACTTTGTCGGGGGGCGGGCGACGATCAACTCCTGCCTGCCCCCGGATACGCGCGAGAGATACCTTGAGCTGGCAAGAAAGTGCGTCGAGACACTGGAGGACTTCGTCTTCGAGGCCCATCGCCAGCGGGCCAATGGAGAGGACCAGTGGATTGAAGTCCGCGTCCAGCAGCGCATGGAAGGCGACGGGACGGTTGTCAGCGAGGGCGTGATCATTGACATCACGGCGCGGCGGCGGATCGAGGAAGCCCTGCGGCAGGAGCAGAACCTGGTCGTCGGCGGGCCCGCGCTCGTGATCGTGTGGTCGCCCGAGGCGGGGTCGCCCGTCCTCTATGTCTCGCGAAACCTCCCCTCCATTCTCGGTTACTCGACGGAGCAATTCCTCGATCCCGCCTTCCGGTACGATTCGTTGATGCATCCGGACGAACTCCCGGCGATTGGCGGGGAGGCCCGGCGCTTCGCGGGCGAGCGGCGCGAGAGTTGGGAGCAAGGCTATCGCCTCCGCCATGCCGATGGCGGCTACCGCTGGTTCTCCGACTTCACGGTGCCCGAGTACGACACCGACGGCAGGCTGCTGCGCATCCGCGGGTACCTCGTCGACAAGACAAGCGAGATGAGGGCCGAGGAGCAAATCCTCGCACAGAAGGAGCAGCTCGACAACTTCTTCCGGGTCACGCGGGACCTGCTCGCGATCTCCGACACCCAGGGGCGGTTCGTGCGCCTCAACCCCGAGTGGGAGAAGTTGCTGGGATATCCGCTCTCCGAACTCGAGGGCAGGCACCTCCTGGAAATGGTCCACGAGGACGATGTCCCGAGGACGCGCGAGGCGCTTGATGCCCTCAAGCGCGGGGAGAATGTCTATTCCTTCCAGAATCGATGCCGCCGTTCCGATGACACCTATCGCAGTCTCGAGTGGCGGGCGCACATCCTGGAGGATTCGATCTACGCGGCGGCGCGCGACATCACGGACCGAATCCAGTACGAGGAGGCGCTGCGCGCGAGCGAGGCGACGCTGCGCTCCTACATCGAGCACGCGCCGATGGGTGTCCTCGTGACCGACGCGGAGGCCCGGTACATCGACGCCAACAGCATCGGGCTGGAGATGCTGCGCTGCACGCGCGAGGAATTGCTCGCGCGGAACGTGTGGGACTTCGTCGCGCCATCGTCCATGGAACCGGGGCGCGAGATGTTCCGGCGGATGATCGGCGGCGAGGTCGTGGAGAGCGAGATCCTGCTGCGCCGCGCCGATGGCCACGAGTTCTGGGCCCGGAGCTACGCGGTCGCGCTGGGGCCGGACCGGTACATGTCGTTCATCGTGGACATCACGGGGGAGCACGAGATGGAGCGCGTGCGGCTGCGCATGGAGGAGGACCTCCGGCAGGCGCAGAAGATGGAGGCGATCGGCCTCCTCGCCGGGGGCGTCGCGCACGACTTCAACAACATGCTGCAGGTCATCCAGTCCCATGCGGACATCGTGCTGGAGGATCTCGATGAGATGTCCCCCGTTCGCGAGGACCTCAACCAGATCCGTCGCGCGGCGGCGCGCTCGACCGAACTCGTCCGGCAGTTGCTGGCCTTCTCGCGCAAGCAGGCCGTCGAGCCGCGCGTGGTGGACCTCAACGCCATCATCCGGGACCGCGCGTCGATGCTGCGCCGCTTGATCGATCCCCGGATCGGGATGCGGTTCGAGCCGGTGCCGGATGTCTGGCCCGTTCGCATCGACACCTCGCAGATCGACCAGATTCTCACCAACCTGGTCGTGAACGCGCGCGATGCCATCGCGGGGAGCGGGTCGATCGCGATCCACACGCGCAACCGCATCGTCGATGAGGAGATGGCGGCGTCGCGCATGGGGCTTGGCCCCGGCGCCTATGCGGCCATCCTCGTGGAGGACACGGGACAGGGCATGGACGCGGCAACGCTCAGCCGGGTGTTCGAGCCCTTCTTCACGACCAAGAAGCACGGCATGGGCACGGGCCTTGGGCTCGCGACGGTCTATGGGATTGTGAAGCAAAACAACGGGTGCATCACCATCTCAAGCCAGCCCGGCACCGGGACGCTGGTCGAGGTCCTCCTCCCGCGCCATTACGGCAAACCCACGCCCGACAGCGCGCCCGAGCCGCGCGGCCCCAAGCCGGTGGCGCGCGAGACGATCCTCGTCGTGGAGGATGAGCCCTCCATCCTGAGAGGTGTCTCGCGCATTCTGGAGGCTCACGGCTACACCGTGCTGGGTGCGGGCACCGGCACCCGCGCCCAGGAGCTTGCCGCCAGCCACGCCGGGCCGGTCCACCTGCTGCTGTCCGACGTGGTGATGCCGCAAATGAACGGGCGGGAACTGCAGGAGAAGATCCTCGTGCTTCGCCCGGACATCCGCACGCTCTTCATGTCCGGCTATTCGGCCGACGTGATCTCGAAGGACGGCGAAGTGGCGCCCAACATTGCCTTTGTCCAAAAGCCCTTCACCATCCTGCAACTGACGCGCAAGATCCGCGAGGTGCTCGACGCGTAGCGACTGGGAGGGATGGACGGGAAGGAACGCCGATGACCGAACACGGATCGGGAAACGGGCTCTCCCCGTCTTCCCGCGCGCTTCCGTGTCGAATCCCTGCCCTTGCTTGCCTGGTTCGAACGGAGGGCGCGTCAGCCTTCGGTCGCGGAGCCGACGGAGACGAGCGTCGGCGCGAGTTCCTTCATGGTGAAGGTCTCGATGATGTCGTCTTCCTTCACGTCGTTGTAGTTCTCGAGGAGGATGCCGCATTCGAGCCCGGATTGGACCTCCTTGACGTCGTCCTTGACGCGGCGCAGGCTCTTGACCTTGCCGGTCCAGATGACGGTGCCGCCGCGCACGACGCGTGCGCGGTGGTCGCGGCCGATGGTGCCTTCCTCGACGAAGCAGCCGGCGATGTTGCCGATCTTGCTGACGCGGAAGATCTGCAGGACCTTGCTGCGGCTTTGCTGGACTTCCTCGAAGACGGGCTCGAGCATGCCGATCATGGCCTTCTCGATTTCCTCGAGGAGGTCGTAGATGAGGTTGTACAGGCGGACCTCGACGCCCTCGCGCGCGGCCAGATCGCGCGAGGAAGGATCGGGGCGGACGTTGAAGCCGATGATGATGGCGTCCGAGGCGTCGGCAAGCTGGACGTCGCCCTCGCCGATGGGGCCGACGGCGGCGTGAAGGATGCGGATGAGGACCTTGTCCGACTTGATCTTCATGAGGGAGGCGCTGATGGCCTCGACCGATCCCTGCACGTCGGCCTTGAGGATGAGGTTGAGTGTCTTGACCTCGCCCTCGGCGGCGACGTGCTCCGCGAGGTTCTCGAGGGTGACGTGCGGCTTGGACTTGACCGAGCGGTTCTTGCGGCGGAACGAGCGCCTGCCGGCGATCTCGCGCGCCTCGGCTTCGTCGTCGAGGACGACGAACTTCTCGCCGGCCGACGGGCTGCCGTTGAGGCCCAGGAGCTCGACGGGCCTTGCGGGGCCCGCCTCGCCGAGCGTGCGCCCCTTGTCGTCGCGCATGGCGCGCACGCGCCCGAACTCCGTGCCGCAGACAAAGACGTCGCCGACGCGCAGCGTGCCGGCCTGGACGAGCACCGTGGCGATGGCGCCGCGGGCGGCATCGACATGCGACTCGACGATGGTGCCGATGGCGGGGCGCCCGGCGTTGGCCTTGAGGTCCAGGACTTCGGCCTGCAGGGCGACCATCTCGAGAAGTTCCTTCATGTTGTCGCCGCGCTTGGCGGAGACATCCACCATGATGATGTCGCCGCCCAACTTCTCGTCGAGCAACTCGTAGCGCATCAGTTCCTGGCGCACGCGGGTGGGATTGGCTCCCTCGACGTCGATCTTGTTGACCGCGACGATGATGGGGACGCCGGCGGCCTTGGCGTGATTGATGGCCTCGACGGTCTGCGGCTTGACGCCGTCGTTGGCGGCAACGACCAGGACGACGAGGTCGGTGGCGTTGGCGCCGCGCGCGCGCATGGCGGTGAAGGCCTCGTGGCCCGGCGTGTCGAGGAAGACAATGTCGCCCTTTTCCGTCGAGACGTAGTACGCCCCGATGTGCTGGGTGATGCCGCCGAACTCCTGGTCAACGACGTTGGCCTTGCGGATGTGGTCGAGCAGGGTCGTCTTGCCGTGATCGACGTGACCCATGACGGTGACGACCGGAGGACGGATCTCGAGGTCTTCCTCGTTCTCGTTCTCGAGCTCCGCGT
>CAYTRP010000170.1:3942-7490 GCA_964440195.1 uncultured Candidatus Sumerlaeota bacterium | reverse complement strand
CATTGGGGGGTGATCCTGCGGGACAGCGTCAAACCCAGCACGTCGTCCCCCCAATGGGGTCCGATGGCGGCATACATGTTTGTCCAGTCAACGCCCGAGGTGTCGGAAGTCTCCTGCGAGAAGCGTACCTCGGTGCCGACGGCGGGGATCTTGTTGTTGATGTCGGGGATGCGCGTGCCGCTGGCGACGATCACGATGCAATCGAAGGGGATGGGAGTCTGCCCGGAGGAGTTGGTCCGAATCTCTTGCACGGTGCCGCGAACGTAGTTGCTCCATGGCAGGATGCGGAAGGGGACGTTGTTGTCGGTCTGCACGACGATTTCGGTGGTGCCGACGGTCGAGGGCGTCCGCGCGCCGTGGTGATGCGTATAGAGGCAGAGGGCGTTGTTGCGCGGCTTGTCGTTGAGCGCGTGGAACTGCAGCCACGTGCCGTCGGCAAAGGAAAGCCGGTTCTTCGTGCGGTCGCCGGGCAGGCTCAGCTCTCCGCCCAGGTAGG
Source organism: uncultured Candidatus Sumerlaeota bacterium (assembly GCA_964440195.1). Classification (GTDB taxonomy): domain Bacteria; phylum Sumerlaeota; class Sumerlaeia; order SLMS01; family JAHLLQ01; genus CAYTRP01. The sequence continues at coordinate 6,994 of CAYTRP010000170.1, read as the reverse complement.
GAGTCCCGGGTGTCGGTGTGGCGCTGCCGATCTTGTAGAGGAATCCCATCGCGCCGGCCACTTCCGTGGAGGTGGAGCCGAAGGTGCGCTTGATCAGCGCGCCGTTCATGGCCATGGCGCTGTCGGGAAAGCCATTGGCGGTGCTGAACCCATTGCCGTTGATGGCGGCGATGACCTTGTAGCGGAAGCGGGCGGTCTCGCGCCCCCAGTACCCGAAGGCACCATCGTAGCGGGCGACCTGCGAGGGGATTGACTCGGCGTTGTAACCGAGGGCTGGTTGCTCGACACGGCCGAGTGCCAGCGAGGCATCGACGATCACCTGGTCCGAAAGGCGATCCATGCGCGTGACGAAGACGTCGTTCTGGGGGCTCTCAAAGCGGTAGACGCGATGCTCGATTCCCGAGACAACGGGTGTCCATTGGGCCGATGCCAAACCTGCCTGCAGGAGTAGAAAGAGCAGGCACCAAGAATGGAGGCGCACACGACACTTGATGAAGCAGTTAGGCAGTGCCATGAACTTGAGCCCTCCCAAGGGTTGAATGCTTGATGCGGAAAGTCCGGTGCATCCCCGCGCCGACTCAACACGAAAGCGGCTTCGGGCGGAGCGGTACGAGCAAGAACCCGGATCTCCACTGGAAGTAGTCCTTGTTAAGCATTCTTTACACTTCTCCTCCTCCTTGATTCCGGAACGCGGGCGCGTGTGGATACCATTTGTCCTGAATACCCTTGCGACCGGGGAAAAAGCCGTGGTTCCTAGCGGCGTTCATAGAGACAAGCCATCGCACTCCCATGGAGTTCCCATGTCCTCACATTCAACACGGTCCCCCCGGTTTACCACTCACATTAGGGCGACTTGCGGTATCGGAGTTGTCGCGCTAGCCTTCGCCGCCAGTTCCGGCTGCAAAGATTCCGGGCAGAAAGTCACTCCTCCGCCGCCCGTTGTCACTGCCTCCACGCCTATTTCAGGCGCCTACAAGGACTTCGATGAATTCACGGCGCGCGTCACGGCTCAAGAGGCGGCGGAACTACGAGCCCGTGTTGGCGGGTACCTGGAGGCGGTTCACTTCGAGGCGGGCGATACCGTCAACGAAGGGGACCTGCTCTTCACAATCGACCAAAGCACCTACCAGGCATTCGTCGCGGGCGCGGAGGCCAACCTCCAAGTCGCGAAGACATCGGAGGAGCTGGCCCGCGTCACCCTCGAGCGCAACAAGCCGCTGATTGCCCAGGGGGCGATCAGCCAGCAGGAATTCGACGTCTTCGCGGCGCGCTATGCTTCCTCGCAGGCGGAGACCATGGCCGCGCAGGCGGCGTTGGACTCGGCCAAGCTGGACCTCTCCTTCACAGAGATTCGCGCCCCATTCACCGGTCGCATGAGTGCCAACCTTATCGACCCGGGCAACCTGGTCGTTCCCAACACGACGGTCCTGGCCAACCTCGTCAGCCAGCAACCCATCTATGTGTACTTCAACATCGACGAAGCCGCACTGCTTCGCTACCGCAGCCTGCGGTCTTCCCTCCCCAAATCGGAGGAGGCGGAGACTTTGCGCGAGTTTCAGATCCCGGTGACCCTTGCCTTGGGCAATGACGACGAGTTCGACATCGAGGGGGTGATCGACTACATCGACCCCGAGGTCGATTCCACCACGGGCACCATCCGTGTGCGCGCCTTCTTTGCCAACGAGGACGGACGCCTGGTGCCCGGACTGTTTGGCAGGGTTCGCGTCACGGTGGCCGCGCCCCGCGATGTTGTCCAATTGCCCCTGCGGGCGATCGGAACCGACCAGAACAACAAGTTTGTCTACGTGATCGACAAGGACGGCGTTGCCCAGTATCGACAGGTGCGGCTCGGGCGTGAGAGCGAAGCGCTCGCCGTGATCGAGGAAGGGATTTCCGCCGGGGACAAGGTTGTCATCGATGGTCTGCTGAAGATCCGTCCGGGCTCGAAGCCGGAAGTTCGCGAGGCGGACCTCAGTAGCTTCCGGGCTCCGGCCCCCGCCGAACCCGTCGCCGGCACCGGTGGGGAAGCGGAGGTCGCAACTCCATGAATATCCCCCAGTTCTTCATTAGCCGCCCCATCTTCGCGACGGTCCTTTCCATCGTCATCGTGATCGTGGGGTTGATCTCGCTGATGGGACTTCCCGTGGCCCAGTATCCGGAGATTGTGCCGCCGACGATTTCCGTGTCGGCGACGTATCCCGGCGCGGATGCCCAGACGGTTGCCGAGACCGTCGCGCAGCCCATCGAGAAGGAAGTCAACGGCGTCGAGAAGATGATCTACATGCAGTCGCAGTCGGCCAGCGACGGGACGATGGTCCTGACGGTCTCCTTCGAGGTCGGCACGAATCTCGACACGGCGCAGGTCCTCGTGCAGAACCGGGTGGCGATTGCCGAGGCCAAGCTGCCCGAGGAAGTGCGCCGCCTGGGCGTCACGGTGAAGAAGAAGTCTCCCTCGCTGATGATGCTCATCAACCTCGTCTCGCCGGACGGGCGATACGACGTGCAGTACCTCGACAACTACATGCTGTTGCAGGTGAAGGACGTGCTGGCCCGCATTCCGGGTGTCGGCGACGTGGCGCCCTTCGGGTCGGAATACAGCATGCGCCTCTGGCTGGACCCGCAAAAGCTGGCGGCCCGCGGCATCACGCCCGACGACATCATCAAGGCGGTGCAGGAGCAAAACATTCAGGTCGGGGCCGGTTCGCTTGGCCAGATGCCCTCGCCCGGGACCACCGAGCTGCAACTCAACCTCATGATCCGGGGCCGTCTGGCCACCGAGACGGAGTTCAACAACATCATCATCAAGCGCGGCGATGACGGGCAGCTGGTCCTCCTCAAGGACGTGGCGCGCGCGGAAATCGGCGCAAAGGACTACAACATCGCGACGACCGTGGACGGCATGCCCGCGGGCACGGTTTCCATCTACCAGCAGCCGGGGTCCAATGCCCTTGCGACGGCCGAGGCCATCTACGCGACCATGGAGGAACTCGCGCAGCGGTTCCCCGAGGGCCTCGACTACGAAATCGCCTACGACCCCACCGTCTTCGTCCGC
>CAYTRP010000170.1:0-3932 GCA_964440195.1 uncultured Candidatus Sumerlaeota bacterium | reverse complement strand
ACGGGTTTCGTCGAGGAGTCCGTCGCCACGGTCTTCCACACGCTGTTCGAGGCGGCCTTCCTGGTCATCCTCGTGGTGCTGATCTTCCTGCAAAATTGGCGCTCGACCCTGATCCCGATGGTGGCCGTGCCGGTGTCGTTGATCGGCACGTTTGCCGTCATGAGCGTCTTTGGCTTCTCGCTAAACAACCTTTCGCTTTTCGGCCTCGTGCTTGCGATCGGCATTGTCGTGGACGATGCCATCGTCGTGGTGGAGGCGGTGGAGTTGAAAATATCGCAGGGCATCGCGCCGCTACAGGCCACGCGGGAGGCGATGACCGAGGTCTCCGGCGCGCTGGTTGCCATCGCCATCGTGCTGACCGTCGTGTTCGTGCCCACGGCCTTCATCCCGGGCATGTCCGGACTCTTCTACAAGCAATTCGCCCTGACCATCGCGGTGGCGACGATCATCTCGGCCTTCAACTCGCTGACGCTGAGCCCGGCGCTGTGCGCCCTGCTGCTGCCGCCCCATGGCGCGAAGAAGGACATCCTGCAGCGGACGATCGACCTGCTGTTCGGATGGCTCTTCAAGGGCTTCAACAAGTTGTTCGATCTCGGAACGGGTCTCTACGCGGTCCTCGTGCGGACCCTGTGCCGCGTGGCGGCCCTTGTTCTGATGGTTTACGGCGGCCTGCTTTTCCTGACCTATCTCGGATTCACCAGCGTCCCGACCGGTTTCATTCCCGACCAGGACAAGGGCTACGGCGTGGTCGTGGTGCAGCTTCCCGAGGGAGCCTCGCGCCATCGCACGGACAATGTGGTCCAGCAGGTCATCGACCAGATCAAGGACATGGACGGCATCGCGCATTACGTGTCCCTGAATGGTTATTCCACCCTGACGGGGGCCGCGGCCTCCAACATGGCAACGGTCTTTGTCATTTTCGACGATTTCCACCATCGCACCACGCCGGAGTTGGGCGCCAACAGTCTTTTGGCGAAGATGCGCGCGGGGTTCCGAAACATCCCGGAAGCGGCTATCGCCATCTTTGGCGCCCCGCCCGTGGACGGTCTTGGCACGACGGGCGGCTTCAAGTTCTATCTGCAGGATCGTGGATCCCTTGGGCCGGCCACACTGCAGGAAACGACGGCCGAGCTTGGAACGGCGGTAATGTCGTCCGGCTTCTTTGCCGGGACCAACAGCACGTTCCGCGCGGACTCCCCCAAGGTCTTCCTCGACATCGACCGCGAAAAGGTGAAGACGCTCGACGTCTCGCTCAGCACCGTTTACACGGCGCTGTCGAGCTACCTGGGTTCCTTCTACATCAATGACCTGACGCTCTACGGGCAGTCCTTCCAGGTGAAGGCGCAGGCGGAGGTGGACAAGCGCGCGTCGCGCTCGGACATCGCCCAACTGCAAGTCGTGAACAACCGCGGCGAACTCGTCCCGCTCTCGTCGTTCATGGAGGTGAAGAACACCGCGGGTCCCTCCGGCGTGATCCGCTTCAACATGTTCCCCAGCGCGGACACGACCATCCTGCCCTATCCGGAGATCAGCTCCGCGACCGCCATCGGCGCCGTCGCGGACCTTGCCGAGCAATCGCTCCCGCCCAGCATGTCGATCGCGTGGACGGAAATCGCCTTCCAGCAGCTTCGCGCGGGCAACGTGGCGATCCTGATCTTCCCGCTGTCGGCCCTGTTCGTGTTTCTCGTCCTGGCCGCCCAGTACGAAAGCTGGAGCCTGCCGCTGGCGATCATCCTGATCGTGCCGATGTGTCTGCTGGCCTCGATCGCGGGCTTGTTTGCCTTCGGGATGCCCAACGACATCTTCACGCAGATCGGATTCGTCGTCTTGGTGGGTCTGGCGTGCAAGAACGCCATTCTGATCGTGGAGTTCGCAAAACAGATACAGGACCAAAAGGGCATCAACGCCCTGGATGCGGCGGTGGATGCCGCCCGCATCCGCCTGCGCCCCATCATCATGACGTCGGCCGCCTTCACGCTGGGCGTGGTGCCCCTGATGTTGGGTCACGGTGCCGGCGCGGAAATGCGCGTCAGCCTCGGCACGGCGGTGTTCTTCGGGATGCTCGGCGTGACGATCTTCGGCATCTTCCTGACGCCCGTGTTCTACACGGCGATCATGTTCCTCTTCGGAGGAAAGAAAACCGCACCCGCCGAGTCCTCCGCCGAGCACGCGCACGCGCCCGCCGCCCATCACTGACGCGGACCAAGGACGCGGGACAAACGAGCCGCGCCCCTTCAGGGGGGCGCGGTTTTTTCATGGCCCGGCAGAGTGGGGGAGAGATCGGCGCGCGCCAGCGCCGTGACCACGCGCTGGAGGTCCTCCTCGCGCGACACTCGCAACCCGGCGGGAAGAGTCGCGGGAAACGGGCGAAAAGCCAATATTTTCAGGGGGGTGATGGTACCGGGAGTGGGATTTGAACCCACGACCCCCAGATCCACAATCTGGTGCGCTAACCAACTGCGCCATCCCGGCACGGGAGGTAAGGAACGTTCAGGGGCGGGCCGATGCAAGCGGAAATCCTGCTCCGCGGGCCTTTGCGCCGCCCCTTTCATTCATCGAACCAAGTCCCTCGCGCCGGCTAGATTCGTGCCCCGTAGAAGGCCAGAACGTTGACGGCGATGTCCTCGATCTGGCGGCGCTTGAGGCCCGGGTAGACCGGCAGCGAAATCGCCCGCTTGGCGAGGTCCTGGGAAATCGGGAAGGCGCCGTCCATGTAGCCCAGGTACTCGAAGCAGGGCTGCAGGTGCATCGGCAGGGGCACCTCGATGGAGTAGCCGATGCCCTTTTCCTTCAGGAACTCGACAAGGCGGTCGCGCTCGGGGACGAGGACGGTGTACACGGTGTAGACCGAGCCGCGATCCTCGTCGAAGGGCGGCGCGACAACCGGTGACGCTGCGAACAACCGGCTGTAGAGCGCGGCGTTCTCGCGGCACTCGGCATTGTTCTCCTCCAGGTCCTGCAGCTTGTGGTACAGCAGCGCGGCCTGGAGGGAATCGAGCACGCTGTTGTAGCCGACGAATTCGTGGATGTGCGAGCCGGGCGCGCGGCCGTGGTCGCGCAACTTGCGCAGCAGGTTGGCGCGCTCGTCGTCATTGGTCGTGATGGCGCCACCCTCCCCGGCGGCCCCGAGGACATGCGTGGGGTGGAAGGAGAACGCGCCAAAGTCGCCAAACGTGCCGAGGCGGCGGTTGCCGATCTTGGCGCCGGTGGCCTGACGGACGTCCTCGATGACGGAGACGCTGTAGGTGCGCGCGATGGTGACGATGCGGTCGATTTCGGCGCTGTGTCCAAAAATGTGGGCGGGGACGATGGCGCGCGTGCGCGAGGTGATCGTGGCCAGCGCCTTGTCGGAATCGAGCGTGAACATGTCGGGGCGCACGTCGACAAAGACGGGGGTGGCGCCGACGCGGGCGATGGCCTCGGCGGTGGAGGCGTATCCGAAGGCGGGGCAGATGACCTCGTTGTCGGGCCCGATGCCCAGCGTGCGCAGGGCCATGAGGATGGCGTCGGTGCCGCTGCCGCTGCCGATGCAGTGGCGATTGCCGATGAAGCGCGCGAAGGTTTCCTCGAAGCGCTGGAGGTGGGGGCCGGCGACAAACTGGCCGGTCTTGAAGATGTCGCGGGCTTCGGCCAGGAAGTCGTCGAGGACGCCGTCGTTGATGACGGTGGGGTCAAAGTACGGTATGCCTTGGGTCATGGGGTCACGGTTCCTTCGGGCGCCTAACGCCTCAGGGGGCGCCGGGTCGCGGGATTTGGGGGAGGGTGTAGGGGCGCGCGGGACGCGAGTCAATGGTTTCACGCCCGGGGGGGGCGTTCCTCGTTCTTCGTTCCTCGTTCCTCGTTTAGGGGCGTGAGTGGCGTAGTGGCGTAGTGGCATAGGTTTCGGGGGTGCAAAGGTCCCGGGAGGAGAGACATGGTGGGCGGAGAGGGTG
>CAYTRP010000169.1:6410-7507 GCA_964440195.1 uncultured Candidatus Sumerlaeota bacterium | reverse complement strand
GTCCTCGTGGGGGGCGAGGACGTCGGCCGCATGCGCGAGAGCGATCGCGCCACCTGGCGGGCCGAGACCATCGGATATGTCTTTCAGCACCACCTCATCCCGCCCGGCCAAAGCGCGCGCGATTCGATAGCCCTCCCCCTCGTCTGGCACCAGCGGACCACCGTCTCCGGCGCGCGGCGGCTGGCCATGGAATGGCTTGAGCGGGTCGGCCTGGCCGATCTCGCCCATCACCGCGTCGAGCGGCTTTCCGGTGGCCAGCGCCAGCGCGTCGCCATCGCGCGGGCACTCTCCGCCGCTCCGGCATTGCTGTTGGCGGACGAACCCACCGCCCATCTCGACAAGGAAACCGGCGAGGAAATCACCACGATCCTCCGCGAGGAAGCCGTCGAGTCGGGCACGACCATGGTGGTCGTCAGCCATGAACACACACCCGACGATTGGGGCGCCGACCGGTCCTACACCATCGAGGGCGGGCGGCTGGCCGAACTCTAGAGGGACGTCGGCGCGCGCGGGATCGTGAGCTGCACGATGCGCTTGCGTTCTTCCTGGATCACGCGAAGAAGCGATTCCGGAAAGGCCGTTGGGGATGTCTGGATGGCAACCTGCAGTTCCGCAAGGAGTTCGGCCGAGCTGCGCTGCATGTAGCGCTTTCGCAAACGCGCGGTCAACTGCTCGGCCGCGTGGATCGGGTCGCCAATGGGCAGTGCGCCCGCAAGGACCGACGTCAGGATCTCCCGGCTTGCCGGCAGGTTCCCCTCGATCTCCGCCTCCGCCAGCAGGCCCTGCGCGTCCTCGTGACCGCAGTGCAGGAAATCGATCCACGGCAGGAGGTTCTCGTCGACGATCCAGACGAGATCAAGCTGTCCCCTGAGCAGTTCGAGCGCCTCGCTGGAGTGCATCATAAGGATGAGGACCTGGCGGTCGATGGGATCGAGGCTGGCCGGGGTGGGCCGGTCCCCGCCGCCTTCGCCGGAGCGACCATCCCGCCGGCCACGCTCGCGCCCTCCGCTTGGTAGCCGGGGTCGCGCGTGACGACGATGTTGTGGCGGTCGGGCAGCGGGCGCCGCGGCAGGCTGTCCCAGGTCCTGCGTCCCATC
>CAYTRP010000169.1:0-6400 GCA_964440195.1 uncultured Candidatus Sumerlaeota bacterium | reverse complement strand
CCACGCTTGAGAATCTGCAAGACCGCCTCGCGCGGAAGGCCCCCAATGCGCTGCAAGAGCCGGTTGATGGCCCCCTCCCGGGCCACGTCGTTGCGGATGGCGAGGAGCAGGGGCGACACCCGGTCCACCAATTGGGCCTGGCCGGCGATGCTCTTGAGATCGATCCCGCGCGCAAAGGCCGACAGCGCGAAGTCAAAGTACTCCGTGGCGCGTTCCTGCAGTTCCCTCAAAGCCTCCGGGCCCTTGTTCCGAAGGAACGAATCGGGATCGTCACCCGGGGGCAGGCTGATGATGCGCGTGTCGAGGCCCGCCGCAAGCAGCGGTTCCCCCCCCCGGAGCATCGCCTTCTGTCCCGCTTCATCGCCGTCATACAGGAAGAACACGCGGTTCGCGTGCCGCCCCAGGAGCCGCGCCTGGTCAGGCGTCAAGGCAGTCCCCAGGGTTGCAACCGCCTGTGCGAATCCGTAACGATGCGCCATCAGCGTGTCCATGTAGCCCTCCGTCAGCAGGATGAACCCGCTGTCGGCGACCGCCTTTTGCGCAATGTTCAGGGCATACACGCTCTTGCCCTTTTGATACACGACGTTTTCCGCCGAATTGAGGTACTTCGGCGACTTGGGATCGTCGTCCAAACGACGCCCGCCAAAGCCAATGCAGCGGGACATCGCATCGAAGATGGGAAAGATCAGCCGGTTGCGAAACCGGTCATAGAGCGTCCCACGGGTCTCCTGCCGCAGGCACAACCCCGCCTCCACCAGCAACTCGTCGCCAAATCCCGACCGCCTGGCCGCCTGCGCGAAATGATCCCAGCCATCCAGGGCCACTCCCAGTTGGAACAACCCGGCCATCTCCTCGGGGATGTCGCGCTCCTTCATGTAAGCGCGCGCGATTCCGTGACGCCCCTCCGTCAGGTTGCGGCGGAACCACTCCAGCGCGAACTGGTTGATGGCGAGGATCGACCGGCGCAGTTGCTCCGTCCGGTCATGCGCCGCCGCCGTGCCGGCTTCCTGCGCCGGCATGGCAATCCCCAACTCCCCCGCCATCATCCGGACCGCCTCGATGAATTCCAGCTTCTCTGTCTTCATGACAAAGTCGATGACCGACCCTCCGGCCTGGCAACCGAAGCAGTGAAAGATATTCTTGGCCGGGATCACATGAAAGGAAGGCGTCTTCTCGCTATGGAACGGACAGAGCCCCTTGTAGCTTGAACCCGACTTTTGCAGCGCAACCGTGCGCCCGACGACCGCGACGATGTCGGCCTGTTCCTTGATCTGCCGGGTGACATCCTTCAGGGAGCGGGACATGGGACCAACGCGGGGATGGGGTGATTCAGCGAAGCCGTCGGCGCTTGAGCAATGCGATGACGCGGCGGAAGAGCCGCCGCCCGGCCGACAGCGAACCGCCCCGGGCCGAGCGCTCCCGCATCGCCTGCCAGACTTCCTCCAGCAGGGACTGCGTGATGGAATCCTGCGGCGCAAGCGCGTCGGAGGCTTCAAGGTGTTCGAGGGCCCCTTCCAGATCGCTTTCCTCCAGCAGGGCCGCCGCGAGATTCGTGCGATACTTCACGGCATCGGGAGACAACGCGACCGCCCTTCGGAAGGCCAGGATCGCCGCTTCCCGCCGGCCGCAACGCATCAGCAAAAAGCCCAGGGTGTTCTGCGCAACCGCCGAGGACGGCATCGCCTTGACGAGCGTCTGCTGCGCCTCCACCGCGGCATCGAATTCCTCGAGCGCCATCAGGCGGTCCGCCAGCGTGCCCCACAGGAACGGGTATTCGGGCCGCCTCAGCGCGAGCTGGCGCAGGATGGCAATGCTGTCGTGCAACCTGTCATGCTCCTGCTGCGGCGTCGAGGGCGCGGCGGGTGCCAGCGGAGAGGTGGGATAGTCGGGAGTGGGGTTCAGCGCCTCCTGGTAAATGCGGAAATCGTCCGGGAACTGGACGGCAAAGCGCGCGATGGCGATGTCCGTCTCGATCTCCATCGGGGAAGCGAGCAGCTCCGCCTGCTCCAGGCAGAACTCCGCCTCGCGCATCTGGTTGCGCGCCCGCCGGATCTTGGCCAGTCGCACCCACGCGCGCCAGTTGTCGGGCGAGGTCTCCACCCAATGGGTCGCCACTTCGTCGGCCCGCGTGGCGTTGCCCTTCTCGTGCAGGAAATCGAGGAACCGCGCGTAGGCATACGGATTGATGTCCGGCGTGTCGATGGAGCGTTCGAGCAGGATCTCCGCCCGCTGCATCTCGCCCCGATGCCAGTAGATCAGGCCCAGGTTGGAAAGCGACGTCGAGCGGGTGGGCTCCTGCTCCAGCGCCTTGCGCCAGCAAGCCTCGGCCGCGCCAAGGTTGCCCACTTCGGCATGACAGACCCCGAGGCTTTCCTGGATGTCCGGGTCATCGGGAGAGCGCTTCGCTGCATCGCGCAAGAGTTGATACGCCCGCTGGGGCTGTTCGTCCTGATGATAGATCGCGGCGAGACAAAGGACTGCTGTCGAGGCGACTTGCTCCTTGTTCGCCGTGGCGGAGAGATAGCTCTCCAGGTGTTCGCGCGCTTCGGGATACGCTCCCCTGTCGAAGAGCGCCTTGCCGAGCGTGGATCGCAGCGCGGGGTACTTCCGCGCGCGCTTGATCGCCTCGCGCAATGCCAGCAGGGCCGACTCCGCCGAATCCGGCTTTTGCCTCAGGTGCTCCTTGAGGACAAGGTCGAGCGTCGCGGCGGCCTCCAGGAAGTCGCCGTCCTCGTCGAGGGCCTCTAGAAACGCGACATATACCCGCTTCACCTCGGGGTGACGCACCGGCAACTGGCACGCCACGACCCGCGAGATGCCCCGCAGGAACGCGAAAAACGCGGCAAAGGAATGCGTCGGCGGTGCCACGATCCCGCGCGGCACGCGCTCGTAGCCCAGAGCCTTGATCAACCGGGAGAAACATTGTGCAAAGGACTTGAGGAATGTTTCCCGCGTGGCCTCCAGGTGGTCCTGGAACACGGGGTACGCCGCGACCGCATCGTACACTTCCAACTGGATGGCGATGTCCTCGCCCCACCAGATCTTGCCCTGAAGCACATGGGTCGGGCGCAGGCTCTCGGGATGGGGAAGCTCCATCGCCTCGTCGATCGACCACATCTCCTCGCGCTGCACGAAATCCTTGTTCTCCGCCACGTCGTCCGACGCGTAGAGGATGTGGTGGATGAAGACCTCGGCCCCCGGCATCATCCGCAGCCGCCCCTCCATGTAGGACGCGAGCCCGCGGGTGAACTCCAACGGCGCCGATCCGACCGAGCGCGGATCGGCAACGGCAAAGGGGAGAATGGCGACGCAAACGGGGTGATGGCTCAAGGCGGACGATCCTCGCGGTTCTTCGCCCGGTATCCTGCCCAAGGACGGGGCCCAGTCGCAAGGAGAAGGGGAGACGAATCGGCTAGAACCACCACACCCATGCGCACATACTTGATTCAGCATCCTATAGGCATAAAATAATAATTACTCATGAATCCAAATTCAAACGCGCTCAAAGCTATAATTACAAAAACCGCGCTCCGTTTTCATGCAATGAAGCCAACAAAACAGACATTCTTATTGGGACATTTTGCAATTTATTGTATCCCTATTGGCATTGCCAACGGCTGATCCCGGAGGGATCAAACAGCACGGGCTCCACGGGACCGGCGAAGGCAAAGCTCGTGGCGGCTACAATTCAGTGTAAAATACCATAATAAAAGTCCTCGCTCAACGCGTCAAAGCCATGGCCCATCCATCAAACGATTTAAGTAGATAGCAGCTTGACAACGGGTTACAACTGCAAAAATAAGCGAGAGCGAAAGATAGACATGCCCCACCTCGGGAGCGAAGAGCAACCACCCCATAACTCCCAGCAAAAAAATGAGCAGGTGGTTCCTACACAAATATATGTCCCCAACTCCTCTTTCTTCAAAAGAGAACGCCCATAGCGCATAGTAAATGGAAGCACCTAGAAGAAGATAATAAGTTGTCGCAGTGAAAAATATCAAATTCAGAGAAGAGCCCTTCCACAGCAGGAGGCCTTCGGCAAATACAAGGCGAGACGACCAACTTAAGACAACAACTGTTCCCAAGAAAAATATAAAAGGCCGCTGAAGCGGGAAAAGAAGATATCTTATCCCTCGCGCCGTCGCAAGACCTTGTCCTTTCGGAGCGGCGAGAATCTCCGTCTTTCGCAAATTTATAATTTCCTTGCGTGTTCGCTGCGTCTGCCAAGCGACGAGAGCAATGACAAGCGATAAAGCAAAAATCTCAAAAAGACTGTAAGCAAACATAGTAAACTCTGTTCTTGTCGTCTTGCGCGATTACCGACATGCCAAATGCCAACACACCTCCCTATCGATGCGCTTTATTACTCACAAGGCATCGGTGCCCCCCGCAGCCTCACTATAATCAGTTACTTGCGCGGCTACACCATCCGGATCCACCCTTGTATTTTGCCCCCAACCGGCACGGTTCGCCGCCGACGCCCACACGCCGCCCTTCCACGAGGCCAGCCGGTTGCGCTCGACGGTGCGGAAGTTGGAAAAAGCCGGGCTGGCGGTGAGGGTCGGCATCATGGCCTCGCGTGGTTGAATCAGGATCAACGAGTCTGGGCAAGAGAAGCAGGCCGGGCGGCGGTTGTCAAGGCCGGGGCGCCCGCGCAACCAACTCGACCTACTCCTGCCCGACCACTGGAAGTCGAAAGCGAACGGAGTGAATGCGAGCGTGAGCAGGATGGGTACGTGCGAGGGGCTCCTTATGATATAGCTACATGCCTCTTCGGAGGGTCTTGGATCCTTGCCTTTCGAATAGGCGAAGCTGTCGCGGCCAGTCAGTATCAATCGGTGTTTCGGCAATCTTCTGCTCAAGCCGAGACTTGCTGATCGGATTCTCAACTATCTCGATCAATCCCCGGATTCGGCGCGCAGCACCTTCCGGTAGTGGTTGCCAACTCAACGCCGAACGAATCAGGTCAACGATGTGCTCCTGAAGCCCAGTTGCATCAACTGGTCGAGCTTGATCGGGGGATACCATTGCAAGACGACGGTAGAACTCGGATAGGAGAACCAGTATGGCAGGCTCACGGATTGTATGAAGCTTCTTGTGAATCGGATAAACCCTGACCGCCTCTCCCTCGGGCAGAATACGATCCAGACAGGTCGCCAAGGCCACCAGAAGGAAGAGTGATCCGCATTGGCCTGAACGCCAAAGCTCACGTGCCCGATCAAGAAAACCGGGAATCAGATAGTTTGGAGGAACAGGATTAAAGGCATGGCTTATCAACTTGAATCCCATGCCTCGCTCAGTCTTTAGGGATGGTTTTACAAAGAGCCATTCGCGGCTCTCTCCTGCCGGGCGATCGGTTACGCCAAGACCTGCGCCCTCATTATCGGGATCCCAGTCCTCAAGATAGACAAACGCGAAAGGCTCCCGTTCCGCCTCGACTACCAGTCGGTCTTCTCCTACCCGAAGCTTGACGAGCAGATCGAAAGGATGCTGCTCGTCAGCCATGCTTTCCGCGGGAGTTGATTCTCTGTTCATCGTGAAGCCCCCTTCACTGGCATCAATTAGCGACGCGACGCCCTCCCATAGCCTGTGATTCCGTCGGCGGCTTGATAGCTTCGATTTCCGAACACGGAGCCCCAACTCGATGGTACAAATGGCGTTTGAGAAGTTGCATTGTAATCATCAATCTCCGTCATGATAGGAGTAACTACGTGTTCCCGAACAGCGATCGCAAGCTGTGCCCCAGCTTGCGCAGCGGCATAGTGAGGACTGCAAAGAGCTAGAGCTGAAGCTGCCGACCAAGGATTGAGCATGTCTACTTCAAGCCCGTAGTAAGCGTGGTTCCTCCCTGAGTTCGGACTAGGCTGCCAGTGCGATCCCCAATTCCTGGTATGGCGATGATCGTTAGGTCCATGGCGTATCAGTTGGCTATTTGGATGTGAATGGTGCAGCAGGCGCCGTGCCTCATTGCTGGTAGAACCTGCTCCGCCAATCCTCATGACGTGGACATTATTCCCGCTTCTACGAAGGTGGGTAACTGCTTGATCAAAAGTTCCCCTCCCAACATACCTGGATGCATCGTCTACAGTTCTGTAAAGCAAGTAAACAAATATTTCCCCATCCGGATCCACCATCATCACCGGATTCCCCGCCGCGAACCCATACGGATGTTCAATCATGGGCGGGTAGGGCGCCGTGCTCGTGAAAATGCCCAGCGCCGGGTCGTACCAGCGTTGATACATGTACGTCAGTTGAGCCGCCGGGTCGTACTCTTTTGTATTTTGGCTCCACCCCGCGCGGTTCGCCGCCGACGCCCACACACCGCCATCCCACGAGGCGAGCCGGTTGCGCTCGACGATGGGGGAGTTGGAACGGGCCGGGCTGGCGGTGAGGGTCGGCA
>CAYTRP010000168.1:7156-7533 GCA_964440195.1 uncultured Candidatus Sumerlaeota bacterium | reverse complement strand
GGCGAAGATCCTGGGCGATGGTCGGGTTTTCCGGTGTATGCAAGGCCGGTCCGCCGGGGATCCGGTTGCGTCCGTAGCTCACCACCGCGGTGGCGAAATTGCCCGTGTTGAACGCATCTGCCAGGTTGAAGCTCAAATTGCCCGTCGTGCGATCGACGTTGAGATCATACACCATGTACGGGTTGCCGTAGGCATCCAAGGGCCAACTGTACGTTCCCATCTCGCTGGACCCAGTCACCTGAATACGCATTGTTCGGTTCCCGCCGCGTCCCTGCGAGACACCCGAGCGGGCCTGGGAGGCCGAAAAGTAAGGTCCGCCCCAATCGCGACGGATCAACTGCTCGCGGGGGGAGGTGGGCAGCAGATAGATGTGCATG
>CAYTRP010000168.1:2934-7146 GCA_964440195.1 uncultured Candidatus Sumerlaeota bacterium | reverse complement strand
TAATATCTTGTCACCACTTAACAGAGCTCGAACAAATAAACAATTTGCAAATCTCACCGACGCCAATGCTTCTTCGTAGGAATACGATACGTTCATTATTGTTGCTGTTGTAGCCGCCGCTTTGCTGCGCGGTGACGAACAGGTTGGTGAGGCTCTTGTCCAGGAAACAGAGTGCCGGAAAGAAATTCACGTCGGCATAGGCAAGATCGAGCGAGGTCGCGACCTGGCGGGCTTCGCCGATCATCGCCTTGCGCTGGTTGTCCAGATAGGCCTGCTGGGCGCCAAAGATCGCCAGCCCGGCAAACAGGGCGATCAACGCGCCCACGATGAGCAACTCGATGAGCGTGAACGCCCGGGTTGCCTTGCCGCGTCGGATTGGAAGCCTTTTCGTCACCATGCCAATCGGTTCCTTGGGGTCGAAAGTCACCGGCGGGGCACCGCTTGCGCGGCTTGCTCGCTCACCCGGGTTGAAGTGTCGGTCATCCTGCCCACCCTGTCAACTTCACCCAACGCTTCCTGAACGCGTCGAAACGAGATCACCTCGGCGGTACCGCGGTCCGTGGCCACCACCGCCTCCATGGGGAACCCCGCGGTCGCTTCCGGGCTGTTGGGGTCAATGCCTTGGGGCAAACGCGCCTGGCTCCGGAGGACGAACGCACGCGTCGAGAAAGTCACATGGGGGAGAAGAGCCCGTAGCCTGTCGATGCGTTCCGCTTCAGAAAGGCTGTCCCCCCAGAGGTTGAGGTCAACCAGAACGTCACTTGGGGCTGCCCAGCGCGCCCGGGGAAGAGGTGAATCCACGGGCCGCCACCCCTCCTCCATCAACGTCTCGCCCTGGGCGGTCAACCGGTCGCGGATCACCCCGATCGCCATGTCCGGCGAAAAGCCGGGAAGGGACGCCAGAACCGTGGCGTCGGCGGTGTTCAGATTGATGCGCCCGATCCGATGGCCCACCGGGAAGATCCAGGCATCGGCATGCGCACGGGCCACCCGGTCCGCATCGCCCGGGGAAACTTCCCGGCCGCCGCGCCCCGCCCCCTTGTCGCGGGCAAAAACGATCTCCTCGGGCAGGTCATTATCCCCCACGGCCAGTCCCGCCGGACGATCACGGAACTCAAGGGAAAACAGATCCATGACCCGGGCATCGATGCGAGTGCCCAACTCGGCCAGGCGACGATCCGCCTCCTTGGTTGACCGGGGCGTGGCCGCCACGGGAAACGCCCACATCTCGAGTTCCCCGGCATCCAGATCCGCAAACCCGGCGAAGACATCCAGCAGATCCGTCACGCAGACCAACGGTCCATCGGGCGGATACGAGGCAAGACGCCTCAACGACTCGCCGCCCGCATACGTCCCGGTCGCTTGGGAGAAGGGGGTGGGGCGACCCCGCTTGGCCACCCGAATGAGCGCATTCTCGCGTTGGTAGGAGGTCGTGCCGCCGGTGGGTTCCGCCCGTGGAAAATAAACGAACTGGTCAATGAGGTCCCCGGCGCCATTGTGCAGGCGCAGGTCGGCCCGGTGCGAACGCCGGTCCAACTGAAGATCCCGGCGCTCCAGAACTTGACGGTTGGTCGTGTTGCCAATGACGCCAAACAAGTCGTAAAGGCTTCCAGTGCTGCTCAACTCGCGATCGGCGCGAGGGTCGCTCCGATTGTCCGAATCGTTCGTCACGATCAGATAGGAATCGGGAGGGATGACGCCGGTCAGCGCGACATTGAGACCCGCGCCGCGCAATTGCCACCCGGCCACGTCGATCTCGGTGGACCAAGGGTTGTAGATCTCGACGAACTGACCATCGTGCCCCTGTTCCTCGGGGGCCGGAGTCAGCGGATAAACTTCCGTGATGAAGGGCGTGCGCTCCAGGCCGATAATCGGGGCGGTCCCCTCCGTGCCGGGATAGGGCGTTGGCACGGAATCGAAATCACGGGCGTCCACGACATTCACGGCAAACTGCTTGAGCAGGATCTCGCCCTTGGAACCGCCGTAGAGGTGGTCGAGGGCCTCGAAAATCTCTTCCGGCGTTGCCCGGTTCAGGTCGAGCAGGGCGCGAGGCTCCTCGTCGGCCTTGCGCTGGGGCTGGCGGTCGAGGCTGGCGCTGAAAGTTGTCAGGTGGGGGAGGGCAAGCTGGAGCGCGTCCGCCGTCAATCCGGTGCTCCGGATCGCGGGATAGGCGAGCAGGTCGGCCACCGACGTAAAGCGGCGGTCGTCGCCAAAGGCGGGCCGCCGAATGTCCCCCACGTAATCCTCGGGGGAGTCCACGCCGCTGACCAACTGCTCGCGCAGGGTCTGCCGGCTTGCACGCTCCTGCACGTCGCGCACGCGATCGCTCTCCCGCGTGCGGTCGCGCAAGGTCTCCGATGCGAGGCGTTGCGCGGCATCGCCCGGGGTATCGATGAATCCCCTGGCTCCCCGGCGCCCCGAAACGAGCAACTCCACCGCATCGCGACCCGCGCCGGAATCGTCGGTACGGCGATTCCCGGGAGCCCCGTCGCCGCCCATGCGGGCCTTGATGATGGCGTTGGCAACACGGGAACCGGCGAATCCGCCGCCGGTCCTCGTGGCAAGCTGGTCGAAGAATGCCGCCAGCACGGATTCTTCGGCGGTGTTGAGGTTGATGCGGGCGGAGGCGTCGGCAACCAGGAGCTGCGACTGGGGCGTCAGCGCGCGACCGGGCATGTAGATGGGGGCCTTGCCGGAATCTCCGGGGCTCCTCCAGGAGGAAGAAGAGGGGGGATTGGAACCTTCGAGGGCATTCGAAGCAGGGGAGTACCCGGCGGCATTGCGGCTCCGGGTTTCGCGCGGCGGCGGACCGTCGCCCCCGGCAACCGGGCTGCCGATGGCGGAAATGACGATGTCGGTGGCGACGAAATCGATGCCCGTCTGCGCGGAAATGCGGTTTTGAACCGCGATCCCGGCATTTCGCGCGGAGGAGGTCTCCAACCGCGCCGTGTAGGTCAGCAGGATCGCCATCAACGTCAGGATCGCCAGGATGGCGAGCACCATGAGGATCGTCGATCCCCGCCGGACTTGGCCACGACCCACGTGGCTCCTGATCTGTGCGTTCATGAAAAGTCTCCCTCCGATCTCTGGCCTCATGGCACGAACGGCCTCACAAAGAGATCATAGAACGCCGTCTGCGTAGTGACGGGCAAATCGACGACCGTCTGAATCCTGGCAGTCCGCAGCGGCTCGATACGCGTCGCCAAGTCGCCCAACTCGGAAAGAGGCCGGGTCTCGGCATTCACCGTGACGCGAATGAGAAGAGCCGCGGGGAAGTCGAAGGGGGGAATGAACGGCAGCGCGCCGTACGGGATCCGATTGCTGCCCGGAATGACGGACGCATCCCACTCCTCCACCCAATAGGGACGGTCATAGGGGGGGAGCCGGGGATCGTCAAGGTCCTCATTCGGGTCCCAGGCAAGAACATCAAGACTCACGACCTCGAAGGCCACCGGCGTGGTGGTGACGTCCCCGCTCGCGGCCGCGGCGGTGTAGATCGCGTCAAGGTCCGTGCCCGCCGGTGGATTCTCGATGGTCTCCCGGACCAGGACATTCGAGCGGCCGTTGTAGTCGATGACTCTATAGCGAACCATCCGGGCGGGAATGGCGAGCGGGACCGAGGCGGGAAGCCTGAACGTCAGGACGTCCTGGCTGAAGACCACGTCCTGGTCCACCCGCAGGTCCCCGTGATCGGGGACGTTTCTGAAGCCGGGACGTTCCACGAAGCCGATCCCGGGGAATTCCTGGTGAAGGTCATGAAGGGCAAAGGCCCAGTCGCCGTCGTCGTCCCTCCCGTTGAGCACTTCCTCGTCCGGGGCGCCATCGAGGTCCTGGTCGATGCGGTCGCCATGGGTGAGCGCCTGCGTGGAAAGGACGAATTGCTGCTGGGCAAGGCCGGCGTCGATGCGCAACTCGGCCACCGTGCGGCCAATCTCCTCGACGGCGGCCCGGCCGCGATTGTGCGCCCGCGAATGGGCCTTCGAATCCTCCGTGGCGCGCGAAATCTGGAGGTAGGCAAGGTAGGCGCTGGAAAGCACCGCCACCGAGATGGCCACGGCGAGAAGGACTTCAACCAATGTCACGCCGCGCCGTCCCATGAGCGGTGCGCGACCCGGGGTCCTGGCCATTGGAAGGTTCGCCATCATGATGAGGGGTGTGTGGGCTCCCTGCCGTCTCGAATGGATCCTAGTTGTCAAAGCGCAACTCATAGAG
>CAYTRP010000168.1:589-2924 GCA_964440195.1 uncultured Candidatus Sumerlaeota bacterium | reverse complement strand
CCCGGGGCCTTCCCAGTTTCCCTCATCGTCGAATTCCACCTCGTGGACGTCCGAGGTCGACTCGCGGATGATGACCCGGGCGACATTTGGAAATGTTCGTGGATCGGCGGGATCGAAAACGGGATACAAAAGCGAAATCCCGCTGTAGCAATAGGTAAGCCGGGGCTGGTGCGGGAACGGGAGCGCGTCGGTCGGGGTCGCGCGATTCTCCACGTAGTTGATGATGTTGGCGAGCTGGTCGCGGTCGCGCCGCAATTCCTCGACCTTTTGCTGCGCGAGGAAGATCGCCTCCCCCTGGAGGGCGGCGTCCGCGCTGGCCCGCAGCGAAACGGGGAACAACTGCACGAGGGCCACGAGGCCGGCGAGCAGGATGGCCAACGCCACGAGCACCTCGATCAGCGTGAAGCCGCGGCGATGGGAAGCGCGGCGACGATTCGTCATGGGACACGCGTCCTCTTGAGAACTTCGACATCCAGCGAGCCGGGCTCCATGCGGATGGTCGTGTAGCTCTCGTCCAGGGTCGCGTCGTCCGGCTCGCGGCGAAGCTCAAGAAGCACCAGCGGCCCCGGCGCGCCGGGTTCGAGTTGCACCGTCGCGATCCCCGTCGTTTGCGGCGCGTTTCCGTCCACGCGGATGGAAACGATGTCCACGAAATCGGCCATCCCGACCTCCGCCACCGCATAGGGCACGCGAACAAGCAGAACGGCGGGGGGGGCCGGGGGGTTGAGCTGGTCCACCCAGATCAGGTTCCGGTCAAGATCCACCTGAATTTCCTGGATCCTGTTGAGCGTGATGACCCGGTTGCGGGCCTGAAGGAAGACTTGCTCGACCAACCCGCTCGAGACATCCTTCACGTGCGTATTGCGAAAAGTGGCGTAGCTATACAGCGCGGCCGTGGTGATGATCGCCACGATAACCACGACGACGACCAGCTCGATCATCGTGAAGGCGCGGGAGCCCCCCGTGGACAATGTGATGGTCCCCAATTGCGGGGCGCGACGATCAATCTTCAAAGCAAAGTGGCCTCGGTCAGGCATCGGAAAAATCAACTTTCCAGTCCATCCGCAAGCGGTGTCAACCGTTTCGACCTGCCCCCAAAGGAGTTACCCCGCGAAACTGAAACACACCCCCTGGCCGAACTCCCCGAGGTCGACCAGTGTGAAAGGAATGGAGCAGGGACCGGGAATCGTCAACGCGTTGATCGAGCAATTGGATCGCCTTTCGTGCTGGACCCCCGTGCACGACCCTTCCCACGCTACCCGGCGATCAAATTCTCCCCCCCGAGGCGGCAAGCTTTGGCTCGAAAACCCGATCCCGCGCGCAACCAACGGCGTATCCTGCACGCCATGGGGTTCTCCGTCTTCGAAGAACCCGATTCAAAGGGGGCAGGCACTGCGGGGGAGCTACCGGCAGAAGCCCCATTCCACGCTCACGGGGGACTCGATCCCTCACCCGTGACCGCACGTTTGGAGGGCGAGCCGCTCCCCCCAAGCGAGCGCATCGAGCAATTGGACATTCTGGCGGCCGAAATCGCAAGCTGCCAGACTTGTCGCCTCTGCCAGGGCCGAACCAACGTGGTTCCCGGCGAGGGAAATCCAATGGCCGAACTGGCGTTTGTGGGAGAAGGACCAGGCCGGGATGAGGACGAGCAAGGGCGGCCATTCGTCGGTCGCGCGGGCGAACTGCTCACCAAGATCGTTGAAGCCATGAAGTTTAAGAGAGAAGAAGTGTGGATCGGGAACGTGGTGAAGTGCCGCCCGCCGGGAAACCGCCCCCCCGAGGCGGACGAGATGGAGGCGTGCCTCCCCTATCTCCGGCGCCAGCTCTCCATCGTTCGGCCAAGAATCATCGTGGCTCTCGGCAAGACAGCCCTGACGGGCCTTCTCCCCGAACACGAGCGCACGCCGATGGGGCGGATGCGCGGCCAATGGCTGCAATGGCACGGGGTACCCCTGATGCCCACTTTTCACCCGGCCTACCTGCTCCGCTCGCCGACACAGAAGCGGTTGGTGTGGGAGGACATGAAACTGGTGATGAAGGAGTTTGGGAAGACACCATAAGGGCCTTTTGACTTTGTGCTGAAATCGCAGAACTCGACGGGTTTCATGCTTGACAGCGAGGCGGCTACCCTCGTAATCACACGCCCCCCCACGTGGGGGAACTATTTAGGGCCACGGGCCAACCCGAAGGATTCCAGACATGTACGCCATTCTTCGTCAGGGCGGCCGTCAGTACCGCGTCAGCCCCGGAGACATCATCCAGATTGATCTGCTCGGCGCCGTGAAGGGCGACGAAGTGGAGTTGAGCAACGTCCTGCTCGTAAACGACGGCAGCG
>CAYTRP010000168.1:0-579 GCA_964440195.1 uncultured Candidatus Sumerlaeota bacterium | reverse complement strand
GGCAGCGGATTGACCTTGGGCGAGCCCCGCGTCGAAGGCTGCGCCGTAAAGGCGCGCGTCCTTCGCGAAGCTCGCGGCCGCAAGATCACGGTCTTCAAGTACAAGCGCCGCAAGGGCTACTCCAAGAAGCAGGGACACCGTCAGGACTTTACCGAAGTCCAGATCACCAGCATTCTCAAGGACGGCCAGAGCCTGAACGCCTGATCGAGACAATCTGACCACGAAGGTATGGAGGATAGTTCGCCATGGCACACAAGAAAGGCGTCGGTTCCAGCAAGAACGGACGCGACTCGAATGCGCAGCGACTCGGCACCAAGGCCCACGACAACGAGTTCGTGACCGGTGGATCGATCATCATTCGCCAATGCGGCAACAAGTGGTGGCCGGGCAAGAATGCCGGGCAGGGCAAGGACTTCACCATCTTCGCCAAGGTCCCCGGGCATGTGAAGTTTGAAACCAAGGGAACCGGGCGCCGTTTGGTGCACATCGTCCCAGCGGACGAGTTCGCGGCTTCGAATAACTGAGCCACGGATCACATTGACGATTGGGAGCCCGGGCCTTGACGCTCGGGCTTCTTTC